>JBAUXQ010000565.1:0-1599 GCA_049584355.1 Roseiarcus sp.
GCCTGGGGCTATGCGCGCGCGGCCTCGGCCCGCGGCGTCGACATCATCCAGAACTGCGAGGCGACCGCGATCCGCCGCGACGCCTCCGGCGCGGTCTCCGGCGTCGAGACGACGCGGGGCGCGATCGCGGCCGGGAAGGTTGGCGTCGTTGCGGCCGGGCATACGTCGGCCGTAATGGCGATGGCCGGGGTCAGGATGCCGCTCGAGAGCTATCCCTTGCAGGCGCTGGTCTCCGAGCCGGTCAAGCCGATGATGCCGTGCGTCGTGATGTCGAACACCATCCACGCCTATATGTCGCAGTCGGACAAGGGCGAGCTGGTCATCGGCGCCGGCACCGACGCCTACATCTCCTATTCGCAGACCGGCGGCCTGCACATCGCCAATCACACGCTCGAGGCGATCTGCGAGCTCTTTCCGACCGTCCGCCGGATGCGCATGCTGCGCAATTGGGGCGGCATCGTCGACGTGACGCCCGACCGCTCGCCGATCATCGGTTCGACGCCGGTTCCCGGCCTCTTTGTCAATTGCGGCTGGGGCACCGGCGGCTTCAAGGCGACGCCGGGCTCGGGGCATGTGTTCGCGCATACGATCGCTCGCGGCGAGCCGCATCCGCTCGCGGCGCCGTTCACGCTCGACCGCTTCCGCTCGGGCCGGCTGATCGACGAAGCCGCCGCCGCGGCGGTGGCGCACTGAGAGAGTCATGACGACGTTCTATCCGCCTCCCGCCTCGCTCATCTTGAGGAGCGACGCGAAGCGTTGCGTCTCGAAGGATGATCGCGCAGGCGGCTCCGTTCGTGCAGGCTGGATCGCCCTTCGAGATGCGCCGCCTCCAGCGACGCTCCTCGGGACGAGGCGGCGGGAGTCCTCATGCTGCTGATCGCCTGTCCCTATTGCGGCATCGAGCGGCCGGAAATCGAATTCCGCTATGGCGGCGAAGCGCATATCGCGCGGCCCGCGGACCCGAGCGCGCTCACCGACGACGAATGGGCGAAGTTCCTCTATTTCCGCTCAAATCCCAGGGGCGTCGCCGCCGAGCGCTGGCGCCACGCGTTCGGCTGCGGGCGCTTCTTCAATTGCCTGCGCGACACGGTGAGCGACAAGATCCTCGCGGTTTACAAGGCGGGCGAAGCGAGGCCCGACCTCGCCGCCGATCGGGCCGGGCGGGGCGCATGAGCCAGCCCTTTCGAGTCGACGGCCTTGGTTCGGTCGACCGCTCGCGCCCCCTGGCGTTCACCTTCGATGGGGTCGCTTACGAAGGCTACGCGGGCGATACGCTCGCCTCCGCGCTTCTCGCCAACGGCGTTCATCTGGTAGGGCGCTCGTACAAGTATCACCGGCCGCGGGGAATCCTCAGCGCCGGCGCGGAGGAGCCGAACGCGCTCGTCAGCCTCTCGCGCGGGGCCGGCCGGTTCACACCCAACCTGCGCGCGACTCAGATCGAGCTCTATGACGGGCTCAGCGCTTCGAGCCAGAACCGCTGGCCGTCGCTCGCCTTCGATGTCGGCGCGGTCAATGATCTCCTGTCGCCGCTGTTCGGCGCCGGCTTCTACTACAAGACGTTCATGGGTCCGAACCTGTTCGGCAAGAACTGGGCGTGGA
>JBAUXQ010000566.1:0-4063 GCA_049584355.1 Roseiarcus sp.
CATCGCATCCCGGCGGCGCGCGACACCGGCGCCGCACGGACAGCCGCCCAATCCGCGCCCGCGCCGGTCGTCGCGAGACCTCAAGAACCTCCGGCCGTTCACAACAACAGTGACGGGTTGAGCCGCGACCCAGAAGACTGCAACATGGGCTGCATCGACAACACTCAGTAGCAGCGCCGCAAGCCGTCAGCGATCCGCCGCTCAGAACCGGACGCGGATGCCGGCGCCGGGGTCGATGTTCTGCGACTTGAAGTGGTCGAAGGCGAGGCCGCCGTACACGTTCGAGAGCATTACCCCGGCATAGATGTCGACGCGCTCAACCGGACGATAGGTGACGAGGGCGGAAAGGGCGGACTGGCTGCCGGCGCATTTGTTGCTGCTGATGCCGGTACTGTAGCCGGTGCATACGGAGCCTGACGGCAAAAAGTCGTTCTGCACCTGATAGTAAAAGCCCGTCGAAACGCTGAGGTTGCTCCAGATATCGTATTTGCCGCCAACCCAGAAGGCGTTGAGGATCCGGTTGACGTTGAAGTTGGTGGCGTTGACCGCGCCTGGGGGAACGAAGATGCCGAGCGCGATGGTCTCGAACCCGTTGGCGAAAGCGTCCGACGGGTTCGCTTGCCTGGACCCCGTATAGCCGGCGTAGACCTCAAACGGGTCCCACTTGTATCTGGCCGCGGCAAGAACGCCGGTGTTGTTCGACAGCCTCCCTCTCAGGATCGAGTTGGGATCGTATCCCGCCGGAAGGCCGCTGCCCGCATATGTCGCCAATCCGACCGCGTCCTTGGCGTAGCTCACCACGCCGTCGATCGAAAACCCGCCGAAGGTCGCGCCGATCTGCGCCTGATATTCGCCCATCGAGCCGTTGCCGAGCGCATAGCCGTTGCCGACCTGCGCCAGCCCAGCCACCCGAAAATTCTGAAATTGCAGGCGGTAAATGAAACCGGTGTTGACGCGCGACAGCTGGGTGTTGCCGAAGCCGGCGAACGCGGCGGAAAAGCCGAGCAGCGAGAAGGCGTTCGACCGCACCGGATCATAGGCCGAGATGACATCGGTGGTCAGCGCGTTGACCCGGCCGAAGGTCAGCGTGCCGTAGGTCTTATTGCTGACGCCGACGAAGCCCTGCGAATTGTCCCATTGTCCGGCGCGGCTCGAATCGCCGTTGGCGGTCTGGTTGGCGAGCGTGTTGAGGTTGTTGTCGGCAAGCGAGCGCGGGCCGTTGATCAGCATCCCCGACAACGGGCTGAAACCGAACTCGGCCGCGCCGATCAGGAGCCAGTCGCCATAGATCCGCTCCTCCATCTTGAGGCCGACGACCGAAGTGCTGAGGGCGCTCGGAAAGAGGGACCACCGAGCGCCATCGCTGGCGCGTCGGATGCCGTAGTAAATGCCGTTGGTGGAGCTATTGCCGAATGGAATGCCGGCGGTGTTGTAGCCGGCCCCCATGTCGACTGTGCCGTAAAGCGTGAAGCCGGCATAGGTCAGCGGGCAGTCGGCAGGCGACGTGTTGAGAACGTCCCACAAGCTACCCCAGCAATTGGGCGGCGTCTTCGCCTGACTGGGCGCATTGGGCGCCAGCAGATCCGCGGCGCGGGCGAGTCCGGCGATGGCCGCCGCCAACAAGGCAATTCCAAGTCTTTTCATCGCCGCCCCAGGCGCGTTGCGAGAACGCGCCCGACAACGCACCCGCCGCCCGCTAGGACGAGTCGATGTCGTTCGAAATAGCCTTCCATACCGCACGCTCGATGTCCATTTGCGCCGGGCTCGAAGGGCGCAACTCTTTAGTCCGACCTCGCTCGCCTCGCCTCTATTCACACAGAATGGTGATTCTGCCGTTCTCGAGAAGCCCTTTCGCTTCGCGGCTCGCTTCGCTATGTTTCTTAAGATATGATGACGTCGCTGCCGCGTCCCTCGACGCGCTCTGACAAAAATTCGGGAGGTTCCCCATGACGATCGCCATCCGCAAACCGTCGCTCGGCTCCGCCGCCACTGCGTTTCTCGCCAAGCCTCACAAACTTCTGATCGACGGCAAATGGGTCGATGCGAAGAGCGGCGAAACCTTCCTAGTCGAGGATCCGGCGACCGAAGAGATCATCGCCCATGTTCCGGCCGGCGACAAAGCCGATATCGACGCGGCAGTCGCTGCTGCTCGCCGGGCCTTCGAGACCGGTCCGTGGTCGCGCATCCTGCCCGGCGATCGCTCGCGCCTGGTTTGGCGGCTCGGCGACCTCCTCGAACAGCACGCCGACGAGTTTGCTGAGCTGGAGGCGCTCGACAACGGCAAGCCGGTGAAGAACGCGCGCCGCGACGACGTTCAAGGCTCGATCAACATGTTCCGCTATATGGCCGGCTGGTCGACGCGCCTCACCGGCGAAACGATTCCGGTCTCGAGCCCCGGCAATTGGCACGTCTATACGTTGCGCGAGCCGGTCGGCGTCGTCGGCCAGATCATCCCCTGGAATTTCCCGCTGATGATGGCGGCATGGAAGCTCGCGCCGGCGCTCGCCGCCGGCTGCACGATCGTGCTCAAGCCGGCCGAGCAGACGCCGCTTACGGCCCTGCGTTTCGGCGAGCTGATTCAGGAAGCGGGATTCCCGGACGGTGTCGTCAACATCATCACCGGCTATGGCGAGACAGCGGGCGCGGCGCTCGCCAACCATCCGGACGTGGACAAGGTTGCTTTCACCGGCTCGACGGAAGTCGGTAAGCTCATTGTCAAGGCTGCGGCGGGCAACCTCAAGCGTGTGTCGCTCGAGCTCGGAGGCAAGTCGCCGGCGATTGTCTTCCCCGACGCCGACATCGACGGCGCCATTTCCGGAACCGCGTCGGCGATATTTTATAATCAGGGCCAATGCTGCACCGCCGGCTCGCGTCTCTTCGCTCACAAATCAGTCTATGATCGCGTTGTCGAAGGCGTCAGCGCCGAAGCCGGCAAGATCAAGATCGGCCACGGACTCGATCCGAACGTGAATCTCGGCCCCCTGGTTTCCAAGGAGCAGCATAACCGCGTGAGGGGCTTCCTTGAATCCGGCCGCAAAGAAGGAGCGGAAGTCGTCACCGGCGGCAATGTTCCGGGCAATCAGGGCTATTTCGTCGAGCCGACCGTTCTCGCCAACACCAACCGCGACATGCGCGTCGTCCGTGAGGAGATATTCGGACCCGTCGTCTGCGTGCAGTCGTTCGACGACGACGATCTCGAAGCGGTGGCGAAATTCGCCAACGATACCGAATACGGCCTTCAGGCGAGCGTGTGGACGCGCAATCTCAAGGTCGCCCACATGATGGCGCGCAAGATCAGGGCAGGAACGATCTGCATCAACAATCACAACTACGGCGACCCGGCGTGGCCGTTCGGCGGCTTCAAACAATCCGGCTGGGGACGCGAGATGGGCAAGGAGGTCATGGAACACTACACCGAGACCAAGGCGATCGCGGCCCTGCTCTGAACGGCCCCGCAGCCTCGAATGAAAAAAGGGCGGCCTCCCGGGCCGCCCTTGCTCCGGCCCCGATCGCCCGCGGCGCGAACGGCTCAACCGCCCGGCGGGCGCGTCGCGAGGTGGCGCTCGCCCCAATCGCGAATGATCGCGATGATCGGGATGAAGCCCTCCCCTGCCTCGGTCAGACGGTATTCGACCTTGGGCGGAACGAGGCCGTAATCCTTGCGCGCGATCATTCCGGCTTCGGCCAGCGCCTTCAGCTCGCGGCTCAGCACGCGTGGCGCGATTTCCCGGGTTCCCGTCGCGCCGCTGAGCAGGCCGGCTCTGATTTCACCGTAGCGCCGGGGTCCATCCTTCAGGTCCCACAAGATGCGGATTTTGTATTTGCCGCTGATCATGGCCTGAAACGCCATCACCGGGCAGGCGTGCGGCCGGATCAATTCCGTTGTCGTCGCCGCATCGATCCGTTGAATGCTCATCGAAGATTCCTGCGCTCAGTCGATTATTTGACACTATCATTTTTGTCCATACTTGCGGCAACGCCAGCGCCGGCGCAAGTTTGACGCCGCGGCCGGGCGAACGACAGTCCGGGCGCGCAGGAGGGCCCAATGAAACACTTTCTCATC
>JBAUXQ010000567.1:0-4159 GCA_049584355.1 Roseiarcus sp.
ACCTCAATCCCATCGAAATGGCCTTCGCCAAACTCAAGGCGCATCTGCGCGCCATGGCCATGCGCACCATCGACGAACTCTGGAAGGCCATCGGCCAAATCTGCGATCTCTTCACCCCACAGGAATGTGCAAACTACTTCGAAGCCGCAGGATATGAATTCACATGACCGTCCGATGCTCTAGAAAGAGCGGTGTGGGGCTAGCCCAGGCGGCTGTCTCGAACGGGCGCAGCCGCGCTGTTGCGCGCGGCGCGATCACTGACTTCGTAATCGGACGCTGGACGCGCTGCTGCCTGGTTTTCGACGCCCCCTAGCGGGCAAAGATAAACGCCGCGCCGGCGACAAGCAGGGTCCATGCCGCGGCGGGATGCGTCAGGGCGCGTATCGGCGCGCTCTTGGCCCGGAAGCCGAGCCCATAGGCGAAGGCGCTCGAGACGCCAAACATCAGCAGCGGCAGCCCCTCGTGTAGCCTCGCCGAGGAGACGCCGTTCAGGACATAAGGGTCCAGCGTCAGCGCAAGGCTAATCGCCGCCGCCGCCGCGAGCGCGGCCGCGCGGCCCCATGAGCTCGTCCGCCCGGGTTTTAAACCCTCGGGCCGCGCCAGCGTCATTTTGCGCTCGCGCCGACCTTGCTCTCATGAAGCTCAAGCCACATCGCGTTGAGGATCGAAAACGTCGCCGCGAAGCCGGTTCCCAGAACCCAGGCAAAATACCACATCGGTGTCCCCTTTCAGTACACGCCGCTTGAGTTGGCGGCGATATAGGCGGCCGTCACGCGGCCGCGCAGCACGCGATAGACCCAGGCGGTGTAGAGCAGCACGATCGGCAGGAAGACCAACGTCGCGATCAGCATGATGAATAGGGTCAACCGGCTGGACGAGGCGTCCCAGACGATCAGGCTTGCGCTTGGATCGAGCGATGAGGGCAGCAGGAAGGGGAAGATGCTGAGTCCCGCCGTCGCAATCACTCCCGCAACGCTCAGCGCGCTGGTCACGATCGCAAACGCATGAGACTTCGGCGACCGGAGCAGGACAATCGTCAGGATCGCGCCCCCAAAGCCAAGGATCGGCGCGGCGAGCGTCAGCGGCTGTTGTCCGTAGTTCGCCAGCCAAGCGCCAGCGCTTGTCGCCACATGTTTTAGGAGCGGATTCGACGGACCGTCGTGCGCGACGGCGCTCTGGATCACGTATCCGTCGATGAGAAAGGTGACCCAGAGCCCGCCGATTGCGAACAGCGCGATGAGGACCACTGCTGCTCGGGAGGCGAAATAGGCCGCCCGGGCGGCGACGGGCTCCTCCGCCTTCAGCGCGAGATACGCGCCCCCATGCATGGTCAGCATCGCGACACTCACGAGGCCACACAGCAGCGCAAAGGGATTGAGCAGACCGAGAAGATTGCCCTCGTAGGTCATGCGCATCGTCTCATCAAAACGGAAGGGCACGCCTTGGAGGACGTTGCCGAACGCGACGCCGAAGATCAGCGCGGGGACCAGACCGCCGACAAACAACGCCCAATCCCATACCTCCCGCCAGGTTGGGTTGGTCAGCTTCGACCGGTACTTGAACCCGGCCGGCCGCAGGATAAGCGCGCACAGAACCAGGAACATAGCGAGATAGAAGCCGGAAAAGGCGACCGCGTAGAGTGGCGGCCATGCCGCGAAGATCGCGCCGCCCCCGAGGATGAGCCAGACCTGATTCCCCTCCCAGACGGGACCAACCGTGTTGATGACGATACGTCGCTCGACGTCCGTCTTGCCCAGAAACGGCAACAGGATCGCCGTTCCCAAATCGAAGCCGTCCATGATGGCGACGCCGATAAGAAGGATCCCAAGAAGCGCCCACCAAATAAGGCGCAGGATCTCGTAGCTCGGCATGATCGAACCCTCTCGAAACTTACTCGGCTGCGACCACGAGCATCGGCGCCAGCTCTTTCAAAGCGCCTTCGGCGACGATGCCCGGCCCGTTGCGCACCGTCTTGACCATCAGATAGATTTCGACGACGAGCAGCGCCGAATAAAAGGCAATGAAGCCAATGAGAGTTGTCGCCACGTTGGCAGCCGACAGGCTTGAAACGGCCATGAACGTGGGGAGCACGCCTTCGATGACCCAAGGCTGGCGGCCCACTTCGGCGACGAACCAACCGAGCTCGGACGCGATCCACGGCAATGGAAGGGTCCACAGCGCGACGTAGAGGAACGCCCGGTATGCCTGCAGCGCGCGGGTGGACGCGAGATAGAACGCGGCGGCGAACAGGGCGATGAAGAAAAGCCCGAGCGCGACCATGAAGCGGAAACTCCAGAAGAGGGGCGAGACGTCAGGCACGGTGCTCCACGCCGCCTGCGTGATCTCGGCGTCGGAGGCGTTGAGCACGTCGGGTCGCTCCTTCTTCAGGAGCAGGGCATAGCCGAGATCGTCGGCGTGGTCAGTGAGTCGCGCCCGTGCGCCGGCGTCGGTGCTGTCGGCCCGCAGTCTTTGCAGCGCTTCATAGGCGATAAGGCCGGAATGGATGCGCTGGCTGGCGTTGGCGACGAGCTGATTGATTCCGGGAACCTCCCCGCTGATCGAACGAGTCGCGATCAGGCCGAGTATCCAGGGGACCCTTATCGCGAAGTCCGTCTGACGCGTCTCCTCGTTCGGCAGCCCGAAAACCGTGAAGGACGCCGGCGCAGGCTCCGTGTTCCACATCGCCTCGATCGCAGCGATCTTCATCTTCTGGTTCTCGCTGTCCATGTAGCCGCTTTCGTCGCCGAGAACGACGACCGACAACGCCGACGCGAGGCCAAAGCTGGCCGCGACCGTCATCGAACGCTTGGCGAGTTCGATGTGCTGCTGTTTCAGGAGATAATATGCGGAGATCGCCAGAACGAAGACCGAGCCGGTCACATACCCGGCGCTCACCGTGTGAACGAATTTTGCCTGCGCGACCGGATTGAAAATAACAGCCGCAAAGTCGGTAACCTCCATGCGCATCGTATCTGGGTTGAAGCGCGCGCCCACCGGATGCTGCATCCAGCCGTTAGCGACGAGGATCCACAAAGCGGACAGATTGGAGCCGAGCGCAACGAGCCACGTCACTGCCAGATGGGCGATTTTCGACAGCCGATCCCATCCGAAAAAGAATAGGCCAATGAAGGTCGCCTCCAGGAAGAAGGCCATCAGGCCCTCGATCGCGAGCGGGGCTCCGAATACGTCGCCGACGTAATGGCTGTAATAAGCCCAGTTCATGCCGAACTGGAACTCCATCGTGATGCCGGTCGCCACCCCCATCGCGAAGTTGATGCCAAACAGAAGGCCCCAGAATTTCGTCATCTGCCGCCAGATCTCGCGGCCCGTCATAACGTAAACGCTCTCCATCACGCCCAGAAGCACGGACAGACCGAGCGTCAGCGGCACGAAGAGAAAGTGATACATAGCGGTGAGGCCGAACTGCAGCCGCGAGAGCTGCACAATGTCGAGAGTGGTGGTCACGGCGGCGAGTTCCCCGATTGGCGGCCAAAGGATGACAGGTCAAAACGCGCTGCGATGTTGCCGGGGTCAATTCTCGGGCGCTGATGCGGTCCAAACAGGAACATCGCAGCAGCGATCGCCAAGACCAATTTGACGGCGACCACGAGGGCGACGTCGCGCGCAAGAGCATTCTTAGGCATTGCCTCCTCATTCGCCGCCGCCCCGAAGAGACGCTTTGATCTAGATCATTTTTCCCTCGCAAATATTCGTTGATCCGCTCAACGGGGCGCAGAACCGCTGCCAAGACCCGCGATTGAGGCTCAAGAACAACGGGAGCGCGACAAGGCCGGTCAAAGCCTCCGGCGGCTCGGGGGCGAGATAGGGGTTGAAGAGCCAGTTGGCGGCAGCCCGCAAGCCGCGCTCCTCCAGGTCCATCAGAAGAAAAGCCAGATCGTAAAGAACGTCACCGCTCGCAATTTCGTCAGAAAACTCGACCGCATCGAACAAGGTCGGCTGGACGCCGAAGAAGTCGGTGCTGCAGATGACAATCAGCGCGATCCGGTTCGAGACTTGGGAAGCGATTAATCCCATCCTGCTTGCAAGCGCGCGTCAAGAGAAAGTCGAGGTTGGCAAGGTCGCCCGGCTGGACAGCACGGTCACCGCCGCGCTCATGCATGAGCCGAGCGACAGCAGTCTTCTCTGGGATGCGGTTCGC
>JBAUXQ010000568.1:0-1787 GCA_049584355.1 Roseiarcus sp.
GGCGACGACCGGCGCGGCGGCCAGCGGCGCATCGGTTCGGCGTCCGGACGCGCTTGGCGCAAGCAGAGGCGAGGCCTGGTTGTTCTCCCGCGCCGGCGTCAGTGCGCGGTTGATCTGCGATTCGAGCAGAACGTCGTTCGGCCCGCCGATCATGACCAGATGCTCGACGTTGTCGCGCCGGACGAGGACCAGCTGCCGCTGGCCGTCGAGGCTGAACGCGTCGACGAGGCCAAGCCGCGGCTGGCGGGTCCGTCCGCCCGGAACGCGCAGCCGATGGGCGAACACCAATCGGTAAAGGATCGCCAGGAGGATGAGCGCGGCGATGCCGCACGCCGCCAGGAACCCGATCTGAACGACCCGATTATCCGCGAACGGAAGCTGATCCAACCACTGCATGCCCAATCCAAGACTCCCGCCGAGCGCGCGACAACCTGCTCTTCAGCTTCGGCTTCCGAGCGTTGGCTTCGCCGCGCCCCCGGGAAGAGAGATCGCCGCCGACCAAGAGACAAGGCTCGCGCGCCGCCCGCGCTCGCGCCTCCCGCGCGCGCCGAATCCGTCCGGCGCTTGTATGACACTCATAACAAAATGCGATCCCGTTGAAAACTGGGGCATTCACCCCACTTTCGCCCAGGTTCGGCGGTTGGCCGTCAAGACATCCGACGCCGCCCATGGTAGCACACGCGCGACCGCGATCGACTCGGCGCGTTCGCGTTCGGCAATGTCCTTTCGGGGTTTGAGCCTCAGATGAAATCGGCGCCGCCTCCTCCGGTGGACAGAATAGAGCGGACCGTCAATCCGCTCGCACTCGCGATCCTCATCGTATGCCTCGCGGGCGCTCTTCTGGCCCTGTGGCTTGCGCCGAGCGCCATCGGCGCGACGCTGCTGACCTGGATGATCGTCATCCTCGCCGTCTGCGGCGCTTTCGGCTTGCTCCTGTTCGCCTTTGGCTTGTTGCAATTCCCGACCCGGGCGGCGCGCCTCGACACCACCAAGGCGATCGCCGACTCCAGTCCGGACGGAATTCTGGTCACCGACCGCGAATCGCGAATCGTCTACGCCAACGACGCCTACCGCGCGCTCTCGGGCGCGCGCGCCGCCGGCGATCTGCGTCCGGTCGAGCGGCTGTTCACCGGCTCCCCCGACGTCTCGGAGTCGGTCTATCGCCTGTCCCAGGCGGCCAAGTCCGGAACGCGGGCAAGCGAGGAGCTGCGTCTCTCGCCGCCCCCGAGCGGCGAGGGCGAGGTCGCCTGGTACCGCATTCGCGTGCGCCCGCTCGAGGGCGCGGCCAAGGATGGGATGATGGTGTGGGCGGTGTCGGACGAGACGCGCGACCACGACCGGCATGAGACCTTCTTCCAGGACCTTCAGCACGCGATCGATTATCTCGACCACGCGCCCGCCGGGTTCTTCTCCGCCGAGCCCGACGGCGCGATCGCCCATATGAACGCCACGCTCGCCGGATGGCTCGACTACGATCTCGCCCAGTTCGGCGTCGGCCGGCTCAAGATCGATGACATTGTCGCCGGAGACGGCGGAGCAATGCTGGCCATGATGTCCGGCGGCCCGGGCGAAGTGACGACGCAGCAATTCGACGTCGACCTCAAGCCGCGCCAGGGCCGGGTGCTGCCGGTGCGCATCCTCCACAAGGTCGCCTTTTCCAGCGACGGCGCGCCCGGCCCGTCGCGCTCGCTGGTCATCAACCGCGCGCCCGGCGAGATCAAGGGCGAGGACCTGCGCGCCGCGGAAGTGCGCTTTGCGCGCATTTTCAATTCGACGCCGGTGGCGAT
>JBAUXQ010000569.1:0-3674 GCA_049584355.1 Roseiarcus sp.
GGGTTCCCCCTTGCCGCGATGGCCGGGGCGAAGGCGCTCATTGCCGAAGCCTGTCCCTGAGCGGCGCGCCCAAGGCCGCAAGGACCAGTTTCCAAGCCGGATGCAACGAATTCCTAGCCGGCCGCAGCAAAATCAAAGCCGGATGCAACGAAAACCAAATCCAGCGCAACAAAATCCAAATCCGTTTTCCCTGCTCGAATCAAGATTATCAATAGATTATCGCCTATTCCGAGGGCTTCGTAACTCCCTACCCCCTAAGTCCTGAGGCGCCCCGGAGGGGCCTCGAAGGACGCTCCCGCGCGCTCCGAGCCCGCGCCATTTCTGAAAAGTAGAGCATGGGCTCGGCTATTTGGCAAGAAATTGTCGATTCCCCGCACAGAGGTCTCGGCGGTCCGGGACGGACGCCTCAGGCGCTGTGGCAGACGGCCTCGATGTTGTTGCCGTCGGGGTCGATAACGAAGGCGGCGTAATAGTTCGGCGCGTAGTCGCGCGGCCCTGGCGCGCCGTTGTCCTTCGCCCCGGCCTTGAGCGCCGCGGCATGAAACGCCCGGACGGCGGACTTGTCCGAGCTCGACAACGCCAGATGCATGCTTGAGCAAGGCTCGCTCGAAGTCCCGATCCACAAGACCGGCGCATCGCGCCCGAAGCCCGCGCCGCCTTCGTAGGTCATGAGCTTCTTGATTCCGAGCGGGGCGAGGGCCTGCTCGTAAAAGGCGGTCATGACGTCGAACTGGGCGGTGCGGAGGCCGAGGTGGTCGATCATGGGGCTGGTCCTTTAAAAAAGTGGCAGTGGGCCAGTTTGAATAAGGCAGCCCCGTGCGGGCATCCCACAATTATATTATCCCAGCAAGTGCGAGGCTCGGCTCCTCCGTCGAATGGGCATTATGCTGGGCATGTTGGGAGATTTCTTCCGAAATTACGGCACCCCATTCGCTACGGCGGTCGCGATCGTTAACACGGTTATTACCGTGATTATTTCTCAGTTTTTTCAGAGTAACAAGCGTGCCGAATACGTACTTGTGGCCGCATCTGTATTTTTTGGTGTTATAGCCATAGCGACCAGCTGCGCCGATCGCCCGTTGCTCCGCCGGCGCTCCTACGCCAAACTCAACCCGCGACTCTAGCCCCAATTGGATGAATGTCGGGGGTCACAGCGCTTCCAGCTTGAACAACGCCACCAGCGGATGCAAACGTGGCCTGACTGACCCGCCCATCTTGGGATTTTCGGGTTTCGTTGACGAGGGTCGCTCCTAGTCATAACGCAGGGAGGGAACGGCGATGCGCATGATGATGACGTTCAAGTTGCCGGTCGAGAAGGGCAATCAGGCCTTCAAGGACGGCTCACTCGCTAAAGTGGTTGAGTCGTTGATGAGCAAGCTAAAGCCGGAGGCCGCATATTTCGCGCCCATGGAGGCAAGCGCGCCGGGATCATCTTTTTCGATATGGCTGACCCTTCAGGACTCGTCGTGTCTGGCGAGCCGCTCTTTCACCATCTCAACGCAGAAGTCGAAATTGTTCCGGTAATGACCGCAGACGATCTGCGCAAGGGCTTCGAGAAGACCGAACTCTAACCGAGCCTCCTCCCATCCCGCCGTGACGCTTTCCACGCTAGTGAGGAATGTCCGCTATTGGCGCATTGCGGCCGTCCATCGAGCGGCCATCGGCGAAGCGCGATTGAGTTTTGACCCTAGAGCGTCGGCCAAGAGTGCCAGCGCAAATGCGTCCGCCTTATTCAGATTGGCCCACTACCAAAGAAGTGTTGGCGAGCGCGGGCGGTCAGGCGATTATGGCGCCGTATAGGATTGCTTGGCCGCTCCGCTCCCCGCAATGATGAATCTGCGCGGTCGAAAACGGCTGCAGTCCGCGCGCCGCCGCCGGCGACGGGTCAGTTCTTGGCCTTGTCGACGAGCTTGTTCTTGCCGATCCAGGGCATCATCGCGCGCAGTTTCGCCCCGACGTCTTCGATCGGATGGGCGTTGGCGCGGGCGCGCATCGCCTTGAACGAGGTCTGGTTGACCCGGTTCTCGAGCATCCAGTCACGGGTGAATTTGCCCGACTGGATGTCGTCGAGGACCCGCTTCATCTCAGCCTTGGTCGCCCCGGTGATGATGCGCGGCCCGGAGACGTATTCGCCATATTCGGCGGTGTTGGAGATCGAATAGTTCATGTTGGCGATGCCGCCCTCATAAATGAGGTCGACGATCAGCTTCACCTCGTGCAGGCACTCGAAATAGGCCATTTCCGGCGCGTAGCCGGCCTCGACCAGGGTCTCGTAGCCGCCGCGGATGAGCTCGACCAGGCCGCCGCACAGCACCACCTGCTCGCCGAAGAGATCGGTCTCGCATTCCTCGCGAAATGACGTCTCGATCACGCCGGCGCGCCCGCCGCCGATCGCGGAAGCGTAGGAAAGGCCGAGATCGTGGGCATTGCCGCTCGCGTTCTGATGAATCGCAATGAGACAGGGCACGCCGCCGCCGCGCTTGTACTCGGAGCGCACCGTGTGGCCGGGGCCCTTGGGCGCGACCATCAGCACGTCGAGATCGGCGCGCGGCTCGATCAGGTTGAAGTGGACGTTGAGCCCATGGGCGAACATCAGCGCCGCGCCCTTCTTCATGTTGGGCGCCAGCTCGTTGCGGTAGATCTCGGCCTGCAGCTCGTCGGGGGTCAGCATCATCACGATGTCGGCCCACTTGGCCGCCTCGGCGACCTTCATCACCTTGAGGCCCTCGGCTTCCGCCTTCTTGGCCGAGGCGGAGTCGGGCCTGAGCGCGACCGCGATGTCCTTGATCCCGCTGTCGCGCATGTTGAGCAGATGGGCGTGACCCTGGCTCCCGTAGCCGATGACCGCGACCTTCTTGCCCTTGATCAGATTGAGGTCGGAATCCCGGTCGTAATAAACGCGCATGTCTTATCCTGGTGTCTCGCGCGCCAAACGCGGCTTCGCGCTCATGAAAGAGGGTCGGGCGTCGGGGTCGTCCACGCCAATGCTCGGGGGTTCTAGTGAATGCGGGCGATGCGATCAAGCGCCGGCGCCCCGGGTTGGCGGTTGGCCTTATGGCGACCGGCGCCTTATTGTTGGCTCCGGCCCGTAAGGGGTCCGGGTCTTGGCCGGAGGGGATTTTCCATGCGCCTGCTTCAACGGTTGCGATCGCTCGCTGTTCTGGCGCTGATCGCCGTTTCGGTTTCGGCCTGCGGCTACAATGTCATCCCGACCAAGCAGGAGGCCGCCAACGCGGCCTGGGCGGAGGTCCAGAACCAGTATCAGCGCCGGGCCGATCTTGTCCCGAACCTCGTCGCCACGGTCCAAGGCTACGCGAAACAGGAAAAGGACGTCCTAACGGCGGTCACGGAGGCGCGCGCCAAGGCGACCGCGATCAATCTTACCACTGATGACCTCACGGATCCCGCGAAGGTGAAGGCGTTGCAGGATGCGCAAGCCCAGCTCACCGGCGCCCTTGGCCGTCTCCTCGCGGTCAGCGAAAACTATCCAGACCTCAAATCGAACGCGAACTTCCTGGCGCTGCAATCCCAGCTCGAGGGCACCGAAAACCGGATCGCCGTCGCCCGCCGGGACTACATCGCCGCGGTGCAGGACTTCAACACCACGCTCAGGACCTTCCCGAGCGTGCTTTGGGCGCAGACGGTGTTCCGCTCGATCAAGCCGCTGGTTCCGT
>JBAUXQ010000570.1:0-7385 GCA_049584355.1 Roseiarcus sp.
TGGTGCTTGCGGCCGGGCCGATCGGCCTCATGCAGGCGGCGCTCGACGTCGCGCTGCCCTACGTCCATGAGCGCAAGCAGTTCGGCCAGCCGATTGGGACCTTCCAATTGGTGCAGGGCAAGCTCGCCGACATGTACGTGACCATGAACGCGGCGAAGGCCTACGTCTACGCGGTCGCCAAGGCGTGCGATCGCGGCCAGACGACCCGCGAGGACGCGGCGGGCGCGATCCTCTACACCGCCGAGCGCGCAACCCAGGTCGCTCTCGATGCGATCCAGATTCTGGGCGGCAACGGCTACACCAACGACTATCCGCTCGGGCGCCTGCTGCGCGACGCCAAGCTCTACGAGATCGGCGCGGGCACGAGCGAGATCCGCCGCATGCTGATCGGGCGCGAGCTTTACGAAAAGAGCGCGTGAGGGGCGGGCGGCGCGTCAAAAACTCCGCCACACCGCGAGCGCCACGCCATGCTGCGTATTGGTCTTGACCGTCCACACCGTCGAGAAGAGCCCGAGCTGCACCGACCATTTGTCGTCGAGCGCATAGACCACGCTTGCCTCGATCACTGACTGTCGCCAGGCGGAAAAGGTCGGGTCGGTCGAAGGAGACGACACGGTGGTGAAGTCCTGCACCATCAGCATCAGGCGCGGCGTGAACTTGAACCCGACCGTCACGTCCCCGTGCCACTCGTCCGGCGGACCGGCGGTGCGCAGGCGATAGGCGACTTCGGCGTCGATGAAGCCCGGGATGGCGCCGAGCCTGAAGTTGGTCCCCGCGTTGAGGCGCGCCTCGCCCGCCCAGCCGGTGTTGCCCTCCTGGGCGGGTGCGTTCGGATCGCGGGCGCCGGCTATGAATCCGGTCGCCTCGCCCGAGAATACCCAATCGCCGGTCGACCAGAGTTTCGCCCGCAAGCCGACGTCCGAATAGTCAAAACCGTTATAGGTGTTTGGCGTCGGGTCCCCCAGCGCGTAGTGCTCGAGCGCGGTCTGGCCAAAAATGGTCAGCGAATCGGTAAGCCCGTATTGCACGTAGGTCTGCACGTCGGCGCGGCTCTGGTTAACCGGCGGATTGCCGCCCCAGGGCGGGCCGAAGCCCGTCCAGCCATAGAGGGTTTCGATCAGTTGCCCGCTTCCCTGCGGCAGCGTCCAGGCGCCGCCAAAGGCGCCAGCCGGCGCGCCGACGACCGCCGCGAACGCGCCTGCGGCGACCCACGAACGCCGAAGCTTCAAGCCGGCGCGGGTCAAGAACGTGCCCCCCAGCGTCGTCCTCGCGGGCGCGCCCCTTCGTTGGGAAAAGCGGGCGCAACCCCTCGAGGCGGCCTTGGAAGGAAGCGCAGCCGCTACCGTTCCGTCAAGCGCGAATTGACGCCGTCAACCGAAAAAACGTAATACACGCAGAGGGTTGTGCGGCATTCAGGCGCTCGAGCGTGCTACACGGACCGTTTCGGGCGCCCATCGGGCGCATCGATCCAGAGGAAGCGGCCGCGGTTGGCCTGCTCGCGCCATTGCGCGCCGTCTGATAGAAGGCGCGGCCATGCTCAGTTCGCTCGTCGCGCCACGCGCGTTCCTGCTTGCGCCAGGCAACGCGCCGCCAGTCGAATGGGTCGTCACCCCCGGACTGACCGAATTCCCTGACGCGCTGGCGGATATGGAAGCGCGGGCGGAGGCGATCGCGCG
This sequence comes from Roseiarcus sp., assembly GCA_049584355.1. Classification (GTDB taxonomy): domain Bacteria; phylum Pseudomonadota; class Alphaproteobacteria; order Rhizobiales; family Beijerinckiaceae; genus Roseiarcus. The sequence continues at coordinate 1,677 of JBAUXQ010000570.1, forward strand.
CGGAGACGCGGCCGAGCGGGTCTGGCTCATCGAGCATCCCGCTCTCTACACCGCCGGGACCAGCGCCAGGGAAAGCGACCTCATCGACGCGCGCTTTCCGGTTCATCGCGCCGGCCGCGGCGGCCAGTTCACCTATCACGGACCCGGGCAACGGGTGGCCTATGTCATGCTCGACCTCAAGCGCCGCCGGCCCGACGTGCGCGCGTATGTGGCCACGCTCGAAAGCTGGCTGATCGAGACGCTGAAGGCGTTCGACGTCGTCGGCGAGACGCGTCAAGACCGGGTCGGCGTCTGGGTGGCGCGCCCAGACAAACCGGCTTCGGCCCTGGGCGAAATGGCCGAGGACAAGATCGCCGCCATTGGCGTGCGCATCCGGCGCTGGGTGACGCTTCACGGCGTGGCGCTGAACGTCAGTCCCGATCTGACCCATTTCTCCGGCATCGCGCCTTGCGGGATTCGGGAGCCGCACTACGGGGTCACCAGCCTCATCGACCTCGGCCGGGCGGCCACGATGGCGCAAGCCGACGCCGCCCTGCGCGCGGCGTTCGAGACCGTGTTCGGCCCGACCTTCGATCCGCCCCGGACCACTGGCCTTTGAGCCTGCGCTCGCGCGCCGTGGGTTGCCCGCCTGATCGGCCGAAACTATAGGCGTGACATGGATCTTCACATCGGGCTGCCGGAGGCGAGCCGGCGGGCGTTCTGGGCGGGCCTCTACGCGCGGCGGCGGCTGCTCAGCGAACACTTGGCGCCGTTCGCTGCGGCCCATTACGCGCTGATCGGCGAAAAACTCGGCTATCGTCCAAACGGCTTCTTCGACCCGCACTATTTCCGTAAGCACGCGGGCGGCGCCCTAAGCGCGAGCCGAGGCTTGCTCGAGCTCTATCTTGCGCAGGGGCCGAAAGCGCCTCAGCCTTCGGCCGAGTTCGATCAGGCCTGGTACGTCGCGCAGAATCCCGACTGGAGCCGGAGCCACCCACACCCGTTCTTGCACTATCTCGAGCGCGGATTGCCCGCCGGCAAGCGTCCGCGATCGGACATCGACGTCGCGTTTTTGCGCGACGTGATCCGCGGCAAACGCCGCTCGCTCGAGGAAGCGGCCTACCGGGTTTTCGACCGCGCGCCGCCACGCCAGGGCGAGTTCACGCCGCCTCTGAACCGGCAGGAGCTGAGGGCGCGGCAGGATCGCTTTTTTGCCGCCGGACAGTTGCGGATCGAACGCGAGTCGAAGCCGACCGGCAGGCGCCTGCTCGTCTACGTCCAGTCCGGGAAGCGGCTCGACCCGGCCATTCTCTCCCAGCCGCGCGCTTACGACGTGCTCTTAAACTATTATGACCAATCCCCTCCAGCTCCGCACGCTGAAACGGTCGTCTATCAGCGCGGCTGCAAGAACACCGCGATCCGCCGGTTGCTCGAACTTAGGCCAGACCTGTTGATGCAATACGACCGGGTGCTGTTCCTCGACGACGACATTGAAATCGCGACGGCGCAAATCGACCTGCTCTTCCAGGTCGCTGAGCGGGAAAAGCTTGACCTTGCCGGGCCGTCGCTCACCTCGGATTCCCAAACAGCATGGCCATTTCTCAAGCAGCCGGGCGCGGGCGACGGGATCATGAGGGTTTCGTCGATTGAGATCATGGCGCCCTTGATCACGCGCCGGGCGCTGGAAACTGTCGCCTGGGTTTTCGCCGAGTCCGCCAGCGGCTGGGGAGGCGATCTGTTGCTGGGGCCGGTGGTGCGCGCCGCCTTCGGCCCTGAGAGCGTCGGCGTGATTGGCGCCGTGCCGGTCCGGCACGCGCGGCCGGTCGACACCAAGGGCGGGACGCTCTACCTCTACCTGCGCAGCTATGGCATCGAAACCGGACACGAAGCCAACCGGATCGCGTTCGACTTCGGCGTCGATCGGTTTCTTCGACCGCTCTCGCCCGGCGAAACAGGCCCGGTCTGCCGCGGCGCGCAGCGCAATGAGCGTTCGCTTGCACAACCCCCGATGACGTGACTGGCGCCCTTTACCCTCCATGCGCGCGTGACTTCGTCGGGCGCCAAGGTAGCCCGGGGCGAGAAGATTCCTTCGACGAACAATCGTCGCATTGCTAGGCGAATGGTTTCGGACGGTTCAGCGTCGTAGCGCCTCATCCAAATGACATCGGCTTGACAAGACTGGCGATTCTTCTTTTCTGATGTTTCGGGAAACGGCAAGGACGGTATGCGAAAAGCGAGCGAGGCCAGACTTTACGCATTGACGACGACCACCGCTTGCCTGCTCGCGCTGCTGGCCGGCGTCGTTGGCGCGCCCACCCGAGCCGTCATGCAGGACCTGGTGTTCGACCAGTACCAGCGCTGGAAGCCGCGCCCCTATGCGTTTGACCAGCCCGTGCGCGTCGTCGCGGTCGACGACGAATCGCTCAAGCGGCTTGGCCAATGGCCGTGGCGGCGCGAGCGCCTCGCGGCGTTGGTGGAAACGTTGAAGAACGCCGGGGCCGCCGCGATCGTGTTCGACTTCCTGTTCGCGGAAAAGGACCGCGACGACGCCGCCGCGACGGCCGGACAAACCCCGGACGATGTGTTCGCGCGCGCAATCGAAGGCGCACCAGTCGTCCTTGGCAGCTTCGTCTCCGATACGCCCGTCGGGACCGGCGGCTCCGCCAAGGCGGGTTTCGTCACCGCGGGCGACGACGCGACGAAGTTCTTGACCCCCTCGCCTGGCGCTTTGGCGCCGCTGTCCCAGTTAGCGCAACATGCGGCCGGCGTCGGCTTCCTCAATTGGCGGCCGGACGCCGACCGGGTGGTGCGGCGAGTGCCGCTCATCCTCAGTGTGGATGGGGCCCTGCATCCGAGCCTCGCCATGGAGGCGTTGCGGGTCGCGCAAGGCGCCTCGACCTATATCGTAAAATCCTCGAACGCCAGCGGCGAAACGGCGTTTGGCGAAGTCTATGGCGTGCTCTCAGTCCGCAACGGCGACTTGACGATACAAACAGGCCCATCCGGGGACGTCAGAGTCTATTTCGCGCGGTCCGATCCGCGCCGCTCGATCCCGGCGTGGAAAGTTCTCGATCCTGGCGCCGACCTCAGCGACCTCAAGGGAACGATCGTGTTCTTTGGCGCGAGCGCCGCGACGCTCTCGGACATCGTTGCGACCCCGCTGACACCCTCGATGCCCGGTGTCGAAGCCCACGCCCAGATCGTCGAGCAATTGTTGAGCGGACAAACGCTCACGCGGCCGGATTGGGCCCCGAGCGCGGAGTGGATGGCGACGGCTGTGATCTGCGCGGCGCTGGTGGCCACGACCTGGGCCTTGGCGCCCCAGTTCGCGGCGCTCGTCTTCGCAGCCGTGGTTGCCGCGATCGTCGCCGCGAGCTGGTTCGCCTTTTCGCGCGCCGGACTGCTCATCGAGCCGACCTACCCCGCGTTTTCCGCCGCCGCGGTCTATTTTACCGGCGTCTCCACCCTCTACGCAGTCAAGCGTCATCAGGAGCGCGAGATTCGTTCCGCCTTCGGGCGCTTCGTCTCGCCCGCGGTTGTCGCGCGGCTGGCGGAAATGCCTGGCGCCCTCGAGCTCGGCGGCCTCCAGCGGCAGCTGACCTTGCTCTTCTGCGACATCCGGTCGTTCACGACCATCTCTGAAGGGTTCAACGCCTCGGAGCTGACCCTTTTCCTCAACGAATATCTGACGCCGATGACCGACGCGATTCTCGACCGGCTCGGTACCGTCGACAAGTACATGGGCGATGCGATCATGGCGTTCTGGAACGCGCCGCTCGACGACACTGACCATGCAAGGCATGCGGTTGAATCGGCGCTGGCGATGCGGCAGACGCTAGTCTCGCTAAACGAAGGTTGGCGCAAGCGCGCCGAGGCGGAGGGACGCTCGTTCAAGCCGGTGCGGTTCGGCATCGGGCTCAACACCGGCGAGTGCTGCGTCGGCAACCTGGGTTCGCTGCGCCGGTTCGATTATTCGGCGATCGGCGACGAGGTCAACGTGGCGTCCCGGCTCGAGGGCGCGTGCAAGATTTTTTCGGTCGACGTCATCGGCAGCGAGCCGACCCGCGCCGAAGCGCCCGATTTTGCCTGGCTCGAAATCGATTCCGTCCTGCTCAAGAACAAGACCCAGCCGGTCGGTCTCTATGCCCTTGCCGGAGACGCTGCCGTCGCCGCCAGCGACGAATTCGCTGAGCTGAGCCGCCTGCACTCGGCGATGCTCGCCGCCTACCGGGACCGGGACTTCGCGGGCGCCGTTTCGATGGCGAAGGAGGCGGCGGCGCGCGCGCCCGACGCCGTTCGCGGCCTCTATTCGTACAACCTGCGCCGCTTCAGCCAGTTGGCCGAAACCGCGCAGGATCCGGATTGGCGGCCGCTAATCGCCCTCGACGAAAAATAGCAGCCGGTCTCAGAACGCGTAGCGCGCGCCGAGGCCGACATGGAGTGTCCTGCCGACTTCGCCGCCCAGCGTGCCGATCGCGAACGCGTCTACCACCAGATTGCGCGAGAAGCGGTAGCCCAACCGGCCGCCATACTCGACCCAAGTGGAGTTGAGGATCGGAAACGGGGCGATCGATCCGAAACTGAGGACGGATACCTGCGACCCGAAGCTGCTGTCGAAGCCATGGGCCAGCGCGCCATTGACGTTCGCCTCGAGGTTGCCGAACAGGAGATGGGTATATTGCGCGCCGACCCGCACGACGTCTTCCCTGCTAACGCCGTTGCTCACGGTGGCGGGGAAAGGATTGACCGAGGTCGACACTTCGGTATAGCCGCCCTGCTCCTGCCAGCCGCGGACCAGATCGACAAACACTGCTCCTTCGTCGATCGGCGTCAACCGCGCCACCCAGCCGGCGCGGCCGAAGATCGCGAGCCCGCGATCGATTGCAGATCCGACGCCCTCCGCTGGGAGAAACCCATTGTTGTAGTAACGGGTGTAGCTCGCGCTGATGTAGGGCGAAACAGCGGCGCCGAATTCGAGGAACGGACGGCTCGTCCCCCACTTCGAGGGATCGTAGCGAAGCGAGGCCGCGACGATCGGCGAGGCGGAGACATTGGTCCCGTCCTGATAGAAGCTGTCCCAGGAAGCCCCGGCGAGCAAAGTCAGGTTGTCGGTGAGCGCCCAGCGCCCGTGCGACCCGAGTGAAAACGAGCCGACCCCCGCGGAGCCGCCGCCGCAATCGCAGCCGCTGACCTGTTCGTTGGCGCCAAGCAGCAGCGAGCCGAGCAGCCGGGTGGTGACCATATTGTTGAATTGCGCCTGGGCGAGGCTGTTGACCGAGTTTTGGATACTGGCGGCGGTGATCGCGTTTTCGGGGCTCGGAACCGGGCTCGACATCAGATACCAGTCCTCGTTGCTCGGGTTCTCCGCCAAGGAATATTGGAACCCCCCGGCGGTGACCGGGGTGGCGAGTTTGAAGGCCGTCGTCGACGTCGTCCCGCCATTGGCCACTACGACCACCGGAATGCCGGAGCCTGTCGTCGCCGCGCCGGCGTTGCTCGCGCTGGCATTCTTGATCGTCAGCGCGGTCGTGCCGGTCGCCGTGCCGCCATTGATGATGATCTGATCGGTGTTCTGCGCCCCTGCCAATTGCGTATTCAGCGTGACGTTCGCCCCCGTCCCGCCGACGAGCGAGCCGACGGTCAGGGTCTTGAACCCGCCGGACGGCGAGAAAACGACGGAGCTGTTGGTGAGGTTGAGGGTCGTCAGCGTCGACGAACCGGTCATCGTCC
>JBAUXQ010000571.1:0-3964 GCA_049584355.1 Roseiarcus sp.
CTCATTTCGATCGGCGAGGATGTCGTCAATGTCGCCTTTGACGCGCCGGTCGATTCGAGCCCGCGCGACCAGATCGAGGAGGCCGAGCGGCGCCTGTACCAGATCGCCGAGGCCGGGCGGTACGACGGCGGCTTCCAACGCTTCTCCGAAGCTTTGAAAGTCGCTGTCGACATGGCCGCCCGCGCTTACGAGCGCGAAGGGTCGCTGAGCGGCATCGCCACCGGGCTGACCGACCTCGACCGCTATATGGGCGGCCTGCAAGCGTCCGATCTCGTCATCCTCGCCGGCCGTCCCGGCATGGGCAAGTCGGCGCTCGCCACCAATATCGCCTTCAACGTCGCCAAGGCCTATCAGGCGCGAACCCGCGCCGACGGCGCGATTGAGGCCGCCAATGGCGGCGTCGTCGGCTTCTTCACCCTCGAAATGTCGGCGGAACAGCTGGCGACCCGCATCATCGCCGAGCAGTCCGGCGTTGCCTCCTACAAGATCCGCCGCGGCGACATCACCGAGGGCGATTTCCATCGCGTCGCCGACGCCGTGCGCGACATGCAGCAGATTCCTTTCTACATCGACCAGACCGGCGGCGTCGCGATCGCCCAACTGACCGCCCGCGCCCGGCGGCTCAAGCGTCAGCGGGGGCTCGACCTTCTCGTGGTCGACTATATCCAGCTGCTGTCAGGATCGAAGTCGCGGACCGAGAACCGCGTGCAGGAACTGACCGAGGTCACGACCGGCCTCAAGGCGCTCGCTAAGGAACTGAACGTTCCGATCCTCGCCTGCTCCCAGCTCTCGCGACAGGTCGAGCAGCGCGACGACAAGCGGCCCCTGCTCTCGGACTTGCGCGAATCGGGATCGATCGAACAGGACGCCGACGTCGTCCTGTTCATTTATCGCGAGGAATATTACCTCAAGAACAAGGAGCCCCGTCCGGGCACGGAAGAGCATATCAACTGGATGGCGCAGATGGAAAGCGCCCATGGCCGGGCGGAGGTGATCATCGCCAAGCAGCGCCATGGGCCGACCGGCACGGTCGAGCTGCAGTTCGACGCCGAGGTCACCCGGTTCAGCACCATCGCACGGGAAGACACGATCGCGGAAATCCGCTAAGAACGGCTTCCAGAGGACACAACAATGTTGCAATCGTCAGCCGTGTAGGTTGCCGATCACGAATCGCGCCGCCGGCCATGGGCCGGGCGCCGCAGTCTGGAGAGTCGTATGAAGCTGATCACCGCCTTTGGCCTCGCCGTCGCGTTCGCCGGGACCGCCATTTTCGCCGCTCCTGCGAGCGCCGACGAGTTCACGCCGGCGCAGAAGCAGGAATTGGGCGCTTTCATCAAGGACTACCTCGTCAACAACCCGGACGTGCTGCGCGCGGCGATCGAAGCCCTCGACAAGCACGACAAGCAACAGGCTGACGAGGAGCGCCAGAAGACGGTGACCAGCGACGCCGGGGCCTTGTTCAGCTCGAAATATCAGGCGACGATTGGCAATCCGAGCGGGACCGCAACCCTGGTCGAGTTCTTCGATTACAATTGCCACTTCTGCAAGGGCGCGCTGCCGGACGTCACCAAGCTGATGAAGGACGACCCCAATCTCAAGCTGGTCCTCAAGGATTATCCGGTGCTGGGACCCGGCTCGGTCGAGGCGGCGAAGGTCGCCAGCGCCGCGCGCAATCAACTGCCGGGGGATAAATTCTGGGCGTTCCACACCAAGCTGCTCGCGACCCATGGACCGGTCGGCAAGACGGAGGCGCTCGCGGTCGCCCGCGATCTCGGCCTCGACATGGACAAGCTCGCCAAGGACATGCAGAGCCCCGACGTCAAGACGGGCCTCGACGAAGTCATGCAGCTTGCCGACGCGCTGCAAATCAACGGCACGCCGACTTTCGTCGTCGGACAGGACGTCGTGGTCGGCGCAGTCGGCTACGACCAGCTCAAAGACAAGGTCGATTCCGTGCACAAGTGCGGGCACGCAACCTGCTGAAGACGACCAAAGCATTCGGCCAAGGAACCACCCCACCTTGAACGCGCCTGTCCGGCGTCATTCTCACTGACAGGCGAGGCCCTTCCTTGACCGCACTGCAAGCGATTGTGATGGCCGTGCTGCAAGGCGTGACGGAGCTTTTCCCCGTCAGCAGCCTCGGCCACGCGGTGATCCTGCCGCGACTATTGAAGTGGGGCGTTGACGAGAAGGCGCCGGACTGGCTCGCCTATCTGGCGGTCATGCATTTGGGCACCTCGATTGCGCTGTTCGCCTTCTTCTGGCGCGACTGGCTCAATTTCGGGCTCTCTCTCGCTGGAGCCTCGGGGAGCCGCGCGGCGAAGGACAGGATAACCTTCTTCCACGTCGTCCTGGCGACCATTCCGGCGGTTGTCGCCGGCGCTTTGTTCCGTAAGCTGCTCGGCGACGCATTCGCCGCGCCGGCAATCGCGGCGGTCTTCCTGATCGTCAACGGCTTCATCCTCTATCTCGGCGACCGGATCGGCGAAGAGTCGGTCGGAACGCTCGATCAACTCAACTGGAAGGGCGCGCTCGCGGTGGGCTGCGCCCAGATCCTGGCCTTGATCCCCGGGATCTCACGCTCTGGCTCGACGATCGTCGCCGGCGTCGTGGCCGGGCTCAAGCACGAAGAGGCCGCGCGCTTTTCGTTCCTGATGGGCGCGCCGATCATTCTCGCCGCCAACGTCTACGAGGCGCCGAAGCTCATGAAGGAAGGGGCGACGCTGGGCGCCATGGCGGTTCTTTCAGCCGTGGTCGCCGGCATCGTCGCCTATCTGAGCCTTACTTTCCTCATGCGCTATTTCCAGAAGAACGAGTTCGAGGCGCTGAGCCCGTTCGCCTATTATTGCTGGGCCGCCGGCGCCATCAGCCTGGCGATTATCGCTTTCGTTTGACTTTTCTCGCTTCGTCCAAGCTTGGCGCAGAGCCTTAGCGCCCTATATTTGCCGCGGCCCTGGAATGTCCTGGGGTCTCGAGAGGCGGCCATGGCGACCATCGAGGTCATGCCGGCGCGATTGACGCGCGAGGAGACCGACGATCTGAGGCGAGCGGTCGCTTGCCTGGAAGGCGCGAGCTTCGCGCAGCGGCTGACCGACGTCATCGGACGCCCGGTCGAGCTTTTGAGCCGCGCGATGCCGCAATCAGCGCGGCGGGCGGTTGCGCACGCGACCGAGGCCGCCCTCCGCGGCGCGCTGAAGCTGGCGTTGCGGACCCTCGATCTCAAAGCGCCGGCCAAGCCGGCCAACCGCGCCCATAAGCTCGCCGCCGCCGCGTCCGGCGCGGTTGGCGGCGCGCTCGGATTGGCTGCGCTGCCGGTCGAGCTGCCGATCTCGACGACCATCCTCTTGCGCTCGATCGCCGAGATCGCGCGCGAAGAGGGGGAGGATCTGAGCGCGCCCGACGCCGCGTTCGCCTGCGTCGAGGTGTTCGCGCTCGGCGGCCGGGTGGACGAGGAGGCGGCGTTCGAGAGCGGTTATTTCGCGGTCCGAGCCGCGCTCGCCAAGTCGGTGAGCGACAGCGCCCGCTTCCTCGCCAACGAAGGCGTCGGCGCCCAGTCCGCCCCGGTCATCGTGCGGCTGATTTCGCAAATCGCGGCCCGCTTCGGGGTCGTGGTGAGCGAGAAGGTCGCCGCGCAGGCGGCGCCGATTATCGGCGCGATCGGCGGCGCGACTGTCAACGCCGCCTTCGCCGATCATTTCCAGACCTTGGCCCGCGGCCATTTCATCGTCCGGCGCCTCGAGCGCAAGCGCGGCGCGAGTCTCGTCGCCTTCGAATATCAGCGCTTGCGCGGCGCGCGCCAGGAAAGCCGAAGAGCCGCGTCCTAGCCGAGAGGAACGGATTGCGCCGATGGGCGATGGCCGGCCGCCTCATCCGAAGCGACGTCGCGGGCCGGCCGGCCGAACGTTCGCGCTGGCGCTTCTCGGTTTGCTGGCCGCGGGCGGCCCGGCGCCAGCCGACCTGAGGC
>JBAUXQ010000572.1:0-1902 GCA_049584355.1 Roseiarcus sp.
TCGCCAATATCCGGATCAAGAACCAGATGGTGAAGGACGATGCGGGCAATGTGGTCGAGGGCGGCTGCACCATTCATCAGCCCTCGGGCGAGCGGATGGCGATCTATGACGCGGCGATGCGCTATCAGGCGGAGAAAGTTCCGCTGGTCGTGTTCGCGGGGCGCGAATACGGCACCGGCTCGTCGCGCGACTGGGCGGCCAAGGGCACGAAGCTCCTCGGCGTGCGGGCGGTGATCGCGCAGAGCTTCGAGCGCATCCATCGCTCGAACCTGGTCGGCATGGGCGTGCTGCCGCTGGTGTTCGACGAAGGGACGAGCTGGATTTCGCTCGGCTTGAAGGGCGACGAAACGGTGACGATCCACGGCCTCGGCGAAACCTTGAAGCCGCGCCAGACGCTGCACGCCGAGATCAAGCATGCCGACGGCCGCATGAGCCGCGTGCCGCTCATGTGCCGCATCGACACGCTCGACGAGCTCGAATATTTCCGCAACGACGGCATCCTGCCCTACGTGCTGCGGCAGCTGGCGGCGTAGGCGTAGCGGCTGAACGGAGGCCGATCGGACCCTCCGCTATCGAGCGACGTCGCTTCGGGCAGATCAGTCCCAGAGCTTCGTCGTGTCGAGCCAGGTCGTGCGGCCCCCCTTGCTGCGCACCTCTTCCATCATGTGTTTGGTGCCTCCCGGCCCATCGCCGCCCTCGCCGTTCCACAGGCAGACGAAATCGACCTTGTCGGCGCCGAACCGCAGGGCGGCGTCCATCATCCAGCGGTTGTTGCGCTCGTACGGATCTTCGCCCTCTTGCGGCGGACCAAGCTCGCGCGGCGCGACATGGAGGACGCCGCGCGCCTTGGCGGCGAAGAACCGCGCGCGCCAATCGCCGCCGGCGAAGTCGACGGAGTTTTCCAGAAACGTCGGCTCCTCGAAGGGGATGTAAAGCTCAAGGCGCGCGCCACGCGCCAGGGCTGCTTCCGCGAACAAAAGATCGCCGCCGCACGCGCCGCCGCAGATTGAGAGATCGCCGGGCCCGACGTCGAGGTCCGCGAGCGCCGAGGCTATGGCGCGGGCCGCGACCGGCTCCTTATCCGGCGGAAAGCGCGGCTTTTCGCGCCCTGGCGCGTCGATCATGTGGCCGCTGAACAGCACGACCTTGCGCGGCGACCCGTCGTTCGGCTCTCCCATGTCACCGCCGCTCCATTATCGAGTGAAATCCGGTTTTCGCTTTCCCTTGTTCAGGGTTCACCGCGGCGGGGAAACGCAAGGTCATCGCTTGCCGGGCCACGATTCCTTGCCCGACGACGCGCTCAGGCGTGGATCGCGTCCAACTCGGGGAGCATGACGACGCTTTCCTGCTCGTTGGGATCGGTGCGGGCGATGACCGCCGTCGCCGGCTCGGTCTGGCTCCGATTATAGGGCAGATGGGGCATGTTGGCGGGAATGTAGACGAAATCGCCGGCGCGGGTGACCATGTGATGCTCGAGCCGCTCGCCGTACCACATCCCGGCTTCGCCGCTCGTGACATAGATCGCGGTCTCGTGCGCCTCGTGCTTGTGGGCCTTGGCGCGGGCGCCCGGCGGCATGGTGAGGAGCTGCATGTGGATGGCCGAGGCGCGCGCGGTTTCGGCCGAAATCGCAGGCGCGTAAGTGAGCCCCTGCTTGCCGACGAACGGCGCGCCGGCGCGTAAGCGAAGACACGTCGCCGGATGCTCGGCGGTGGCGATATCCGACATGGGGGCCTCTTTGCGGGGGATGATTACGGCCGCCGCGCCAGATTACGGCGAGGCGCGTGGCGGCGCAATCAATCCCTATGTGCGCGGGCGCCCGACGCTTCCGTCGAGGCCCGCGGATCGTTGGCGAGCACGATCGGCGCTCCGTGCGGCGTTGCCCGCGCCGCGCGGTCCCACGC
>JBAUXQ010000573.1:0-3916 GCA_049584355.1 Roseiarcus sp.
CCTTGATCGAGAAGCGCATCTTTTTCGGCTAAGCGGGCGATTTCCGCATCGCGCTCGGCTTTGGCCGAGGAGAGCTGCAAATCGCTGGCGGATAGCGCGTCCCGCAGGCGGGCGGTCTCCGCATCGCTCTCCGCTTTGGCCAATGAGAGCTGCAAATCGCTGGCGGATAGCGCGTCTCGCAGGCGGGCGATTTCCGCATCGCGCTCGGCTTTGGCCAAGGAGAGCTGCAAATCGCTGGCGGATAGCGCGTCCTGCAGGCGGGCGACCTCCGCATCGCGCTCGGCTCTGGCCGAGGAAAGCTGCGAATCGCTGGCGGATAGCGCGTCCTGCAGGCGGGCGATCTCCGCATCGCGCTCGGCGGCGTCTGCGGTATGCCGCTCGATGCGCGCCGAAGCCGCATGCATCTGATTTTCGTGCCGCGTCTCCTCTTGCGCCAGCATCGCTCGTGAGCGTCCAGCCTCTTCAATTGCCGACGCTAACCTCTCCAGCAACTCTGGCCTAAACTTGCTATCCGCGGCGGGCGACACCAGCAAATTACGAAGGGTATTGGGATCGAGAGCGATCGTGCCGATGACATCCACCACATGCGCATTTTGGCCCGTCACGACGCGGCGATAAGGCCGTCGTCTTTCGCTCGTCAGCTTTTCCACAACGACCAGAGAATCAAAAAAAGTAATACGGGCGATCTCCCTTCCGAGTTGACCCAGACGTTCCAGCTCAATCCCGTCGAGTTTGCCGGACGCGTCAGGTTCAAAGTGGTCCACATTGAGGGCGTCCGCGAGGCCCTTGAACCACTCCATCGATGTGCCGGCGAGGCGAAAACCGCCGCCATGAGAGGAACGGTAGCTGCAGTGGAGATCCTCGACGATGTAAAGGCCGCCGCGATTGAGCCGTCCGAAGCATGCGTTAAATGTCGAAACCACGTGGTCCGAACGGTGCGAAGCGTCGTCGATAATGATGTCGAACTTAGCGTCACCCAACATGCGGTCGATCGCGACCTTGTCGCCGGCGTCGCCGATCAGGATTGAAATGTTCGTCTCCGGCCGGAAGCCGGCGCATGCCGGGTCTATGTCTATCCCGACCATGATCGAGCCGGGCGGCAAATACTTTGACCAGATCTGGAGCGATCCGCCATTCTGGACACCGATTTCGAGCAGGCGGACGGGCTTCGCTGAATCAATGAACCTACGAAGAACCGCCTCATAGGCCGGAAGGTATTGCTCCCATTTGTCGGAGATATAACCGTCGTGTTCTATGAAAATCTTGGAGAGAGTTGCGACACTGTCGCCCTCTCTCGCCGCACTAGGCGAATCATGTCGCTGTGACATCACTGAAACTCTGTTTTTGTGTCGCCGTGCCCGGCGGCCCGCTCAACCGCGATATCCCTCCGCCGCTTCGTCCCAGGCTGCGCTTTCATTCCACTCGCCCACATATCGCGCAGCTGAGTCGAAATTGACCCGCATGGTGGGCTCCGAAAAGTCGGTCTGAACCGCGAACTCGATCCTGCATGGCATTGTGAGCCGGGGTCGCATGGCCGCGGCGACGCGATCAGCGAACGTCCCCTGAGACTCGACATATCCGCTCGGGTTCAGCTTGTCTCGCCCTTTTCCAGCGGCCATTTCGCCGACGAATTTGGCGTAAGCCGCCGCGAGCAGCGAGACATGGATATTGTCGCGAACATAATCGGGGGTGTTGACCCGCGCAACCTCGCCATTCCTCCACGAACGGGTGAGGTAAGCACAGAAGCGGGGCTCCTCCAGGGGGCCGAACGGGTTGGGGAACCGCAACCCTAATTCGCGACACCGATAGCGAACGATTTCCGCCGTCAGACCCTTTGATAGTCCGTAGGGCGAGAAGGCGACCAGGGGCGTTTCGCCGACGCCCTCATCCTGTTCGAATACGCTTCCCGTGAGCATGACGCCTCTTAGACCGCCGCGAACCAAGGCCTCGAGCACTGAATGCAGATTGGCGGTGTTTTCCGCCAGCGCGCCGGGAATGTCGAAATCCCGGCTTCGATAGTCGCCAACCCGCGCTGCGTGGTGGCACAGCGCATCGAAGGCTCCGCGGGCGACCGATAGGAACCTTTCGCCGCCGAACGGAGCTTCGTCGACGATCTCGGCGACCGCAGCCAAGCGCCTGACACGTTCCGCACGAACGCCCTCAAGATACTCAGTTCTCGGCGCGCGAAGCGTCGCGACCACGCGATGCCCACCCTCGGACAAAGCTTTGGCAAACCAATATCCGGTGAACGAACTCGCGCCGGTCAGCAATATATTCACGTCAGGCCGCGCATCGATTCCACACCATGATATTTCGGATTGAGATCTGGCCACCTGCGATCCTTGTCGGATATCTCCAGCGGCTCGGCCGGCCAGTCAATTCCGATCGCCTTGTCGTTCCAGCGCAACCCGCGTTCCGCCTCGGGAGAATAGAACGCGCTGTCGAGATATAGCGCCTCGACATGGTTGGTCAGCGTGACAAACCCGTGTCCGAATCCTCGTGGGACATACATCATGGAGCGATTGTCCGCTGTCAGTTCTGCTCCGAACCATTTGAGATAGGTCGGCGAGCCGGCGCGCAAATCGACAATAACATCCCAAAGGGCGCCTTTGATCGCTCGCACCACCTTCACTTCGGCCGCGGGCGGCAACTGATAGTGCAGGCCGCGTAAGGTTCCTTTGGACTCGGTCAGAGAATTGTTGATCTGCACGAAGCTCGTCTCAAGACCCGCGGCGGCGAACTCGTGCTGGCAGAAGAACCTGGCGAAGAAGCCGCGATCGTCAAGGCGCTTCTCGAGTTCGATCAGATACGCGCCCGCGAGCGGCGTTTTGTTGAATTTCACTGCTCGATCCCATCGGCCGGGGAGGGTGGGAGCCAGCGCAGATCGGCTCCGAGCCGGCCGGCAGCCATGTGACGCTCGAGCGTTTTGAGTCGTATGTATGCCGAGTTGCGAAAATCCTTGTCGACGAACCCCATGGCGGTCAGCCCGTCACGTAGACGGGTAATCGACTGTTCGAGCGACACTTTCGGAAGATAGTCCGGCGCGAGCGTGTGGAACAAGGAAAAGTCCACCCTATAGGAGCGATTGTCCGGCGGCGCTCTCGGGTTAATAGAGACCGTGGCGCCTGGCACTTGGCGCGCGACGGCCTCCGCCAAGTCCCGGGCCTGATAATTGCCCTCGTTGCGGCCGGCGTTAACCGACAGTATTTTGCCGCGGTTCTCTTGTTGGCGAACAATCGCCCATAAGATCGCGCGCGCCATGTCTTCGACATCGATGAGCGGGCGCCAGGGCGTTCCGTCGCTAAGGACCGTGATTTCGCCCGAGGCTATGGCGCAGGCGACAAAATTGTTGAGCACCAGGTCGAGCCGGAGGCGATCGGACATGCCGCAAGCGGTGGCGAATCGCAACGAAGTGACCACCATGCCGGCGAGGTCAAGCTTGGCAAAAGCGTTCTCGGAGCCGATTTTCGACCGTGCATAGGCGGTCAACGGATTGGTGGGGTCGCTCTCTTTGCGCGCGCCACGCTCAGCATAGCCGTACATACTGCAGCTTGAGGCGAACACAAAATTGGCGACCCCGCGCTCCGCCGCCAATAACGCGATGCGCACGCTGGCGTCTCTATTGATTTCCCCTGTGACGGCCTCAAATTTGTTCCCCATTGGATCGTTCGAGACGGCGGCAAGATGCACCACTGAGTCCACCCCATCGAGCAATTCAGAGGGAAACTCTCGAACGTCGCCGAAGACCTGCCGGTCGAGGAGGGCCTCGGGCAGAAGGTCCGCCCCGGTCAGGCTATGACCAAAATAGGCGGTATCAAATCCGATTATCTCCACGTTCTTTAGAGTTCTGCGCGCGTATCGAGTAAGGACTGCTCCAACATATCCCATATTTCCGGTAATCAATATTCGCATTCTC
>JBAUXQ010000574.1:0-9467 GCA_049584355.1 Roseiarcus sp.
CCAGGGCGAGTCGGCGCGTCCGGTCAGCCAGCGCCATTCCGCGTCGCTCTTCAGCGCGACCCAAACGGGCGCGGCCAGAGCCCCCGCCAGATGGGCGATTGAGGTGTCGCAGGTGACGATGAGATCGAGTGAGGCCATCGCCGCCGCCGTGTCGACGAACGCGTCCGGCCCGGCGTCGAAATCCGCCCCGAGCGTCTCGACCCGCATCGCCGGGGGCAGAAGCGAAAGCTGCTCTTCGCCGACGCCCTTCTGCAGGGAAATAAGCCTGACGCCCCCGACTTCGGCAAGCGGCGCCAGCGCCAGAAGCGGCGCCGACCGGGCGCGATCGGCCTCCGGATCGAGGTTGCCTTGCCATGCAACGCCGATCTTGAAGCCAGCGGAGCCGATGCGCCGAGACCACATTTCGCGTAAACGCGGCTCGGCTGCGAGATAGGGAACCACGGCCGGAATCGTGTCGAGCCGCGTGCCGAATGCGTGAGGAAGGCTGCTGATCGCGATCTGGGCGTCGAATTCATTCCCGGCCGGCGGCGAATCGGCGATTCGCACGTTAGCCTTCGAAGACAGAAGCCGGCGCAGCCTCGGTGGGCAGACGAAGGTCGCATCGACGCCGGCGGCGGTCATCAGCGGCAAATAGCGAAAGAACTGGATGGTATCGCCGAGACCATGGTCGTTGAGCACTAGGACGCGCTCGCCTGGCCGTCCCGGCCCCCGCCAGGTCTCGAAGCGGGCGCCGAGCGCTTCGCCAAGCGATTTTCCCCTGAGCCAGCGCGCCTCGTATCCCTGAAGCCCGCGCTCGAAGTCGCCGAGCGTGAGCTTGAGGCAGCCCTTGCCCGCCTGAGCCTCGCGGCTGCCGAGCGCTTCGGCCGCCTCGAACGCCCTGAGCGCCTCGGAGAAGCGGCCGAGACTGCGCAACGCCAGCGCCTGACCGCACAGCGCCGCCGGCGAGCGAGGCGCCGCAGCGCTTGCCTTGAGATAGGCGTCGAGCGCCTCCTCAGGGCGATCGAGCTTCAGAAAGGCGTTGCCGAGGTTGATCGCCGCCTCGGGGAAATCGTCGCGCAGCGAAAGCGCGCGTCGAGCCGCTTCGAGCGATTCCTCGAGCCGTCCAAGCTCGCGCAGCGCTCCGGCGCGGCTCGACCAGGCGTCGGGATCGTCGGGCGCAAGCCTCGTCGCCGCTTCGAAGGAACGCAGCGCCTCATCGAAACGGCCGGCGCCGAAATAGAGCTTGCCGGCATTGATGTGGGCGACGATCAGCGAAGCGTCGAGCTCGAGCGCGCGTCGATAGAAGCGCAGCGCCGGCTCGGGCTTCCCGCATTCTCCGAGCATATAGCCGCCCATGCTCAGCGCGGCGGCGAAGTCGGGCCTCAGCCGAAGGGCCTCGTCGATGAGCTTGATCGCCTCGTCGCGCCGGCGTGCGCGCCACTGAACGACGGCGGCGGCGTAGAGCGCATCGGGCTCGGACAAGCCAGGATTCACCGGCGCCCGGCCTCACGTTGCCCGCAAGGGAGAAGGCCAAACGGAGAATGCGTCCAGACCATGCCGTGAACCGGGACACCGTCATCGCGAGGAGCGAAGCGACGTGGCGATCCAGGAGTCATAGGGCTCCCCACGTTCTTCTGGATTGCTTCGCTTGCGCTCGTAAGGACGGATGAATTGCCGTCGGAAGAAGGCAAACCTTTACCGCTTGGCGCTTGCGCGGGCCTTTCGCCGATCGAAGGGCCGCCACGGCTTCGCAAGGCGTTCAGCCGCCGAGCGAAAACCTCTGCAGGCTCGACAACAGGGCGGTCGAAAAGACCGGCGTCGGCGCGCCGGTGAAGGCGTTGAGCTCGCTGCCCAACGCCGAGCCGTTCGAGCTGATCACGCCGGCAAGAACCGCAGCGGCGCCCGACTGGCCTGAACTCGCGTTGCTCGAGGCGACGGTCAAATTCGTAGCCGCGCCGGAGCCCGGCCCGTAGGTCAGGTCGTACATCGCGGTGAATCGCTCGGCGAGCTGCTTGAGCTTCGCTGGATCCTGCAGATCGGAGATCGGCATCAGCTGGGAGAGCGTCTGCGCTTGGGTATTGATGCTCTCGGCGCTGGTCGCCGGCGAGAGACCGAAAATGGTCTGGGCCACTTCCAGGAGATTGGGATCGGCGAGAATGCCGTACTCGCTGGTGACGGTCGGCGCCACGCGCTGGAAATAGAGCGCAAGCTCAACGCCGACGTTCTGCGCGCCCTGGTCGCTTTCGAGCTGCTGTTCGACATAGTCGCTCGTCGTCGTCTGGACCGCGTTCGGCGAGGCTGCCGAAGAGGCGCCGTCGCCAACGAAATTGAAAGCGGAGGCGAACGCCTTCCAGGCCGAGTTGCTCAAGGTGTTGGCGAGACTGTTGGGATTGGACACGCCGCCCTCCAGCACCTTCGTGATCAGCGCCGTGGCGTTGATCTGGTCGCCCAGGCCATAAGCGTCGAGGCCGTAGGAAAGCAGCCGATAGTTGCCGACGAAGTCCTGGATCGACGTCACCGAGCTGATGTTCGCCTCGTAGTAGGCGGTCGCGGTTTTCACCGCGGGCTCGGTCGCAGTCATCGCCTGATAGCGGGGTAGATTCTGCGATACGGCGAGATAGGCGGAGGTCGTGCTGGTCATGAACGAATCGCGCGGCTCGGTCCGAAGCGCCGGAGTGAGATGAGGCCAGACGCAGCGACGCTAACGGCGAAGTCCTGCGCATCGGTTAATCCGCCGTGGCGCCCCGCGGATTCGCCCCGCCGTGCCGATTCGCGCCAAGACCCGCCGCAGCGATCAGATCGTCGCCTCGCAAGTCCGCGCCCAAACGTTCAGCGATATCGCCGGCGAGCGCAGCGACGGAATCGGCGCGCATGAACTCGGCGAGAAGGGCCAGCTCGCGTCTTTCATCCGTGGCCTTCGAGGGCGCGCGTCCCGCCGAGCCGGCGGATCGTGGTTTGAGCTCTGTTTGCATCGTCGGCGTCCGCTAATTCCGCCAGGTCGCCGAATACTGCCACGATCGAATGAAGCGCTTGCGTGACGAATTGTTACAAAATGCAATGCGGAGTGAAGTCTTCGCCTGCCCGTCAGACCGATTGGAGGGTTTCGACCATGCTTGCGACCCAGCGGCGGCTCGCGAGCGCCAAGGTTCGGGAACGCGCCAGGAGCAACAGCGTGACCTCCGGCAAAGGCGGAAGACTCTTGTCAAGGCACGGACTCAGTCCCTCCGCCGCCAGCCCTTCGATCATCGGCATGACGCCAAGACCGGCCGCAGCGGCGGCGGCGAGCACGGCGAAGTCGGAACTGGTGCAGACAATGTCGAATTTCCGCCCATGGGCGCGCAGCGCGCCGGTCGCCGCCTCATGAATAAGCGACCCTTGCGGCGGGACGACGAGCGACGCCGGCCGATCGCCGGGATGGCCGTCGGACG
Source organism: Roseiarcus sp. (assembly GCA_049584355.1). Classification (GTDB taxonomy): domain Bacteria; phylum Pseudomonadota; class Alphaproteobacteria; order Rhizobiales; family Beijerinckiaceae; genus Roseiarcus. The sequence goes on from JBAUXQ010000574.1 coordinate 3,408, forward strand.
CCCGGCCGAACCATCGCAGCTGCCCGCGCCACTGTTCGATCCGGTGGGGTTCGCTTTCGCCCGCGCCGATGACGAACGCGACGTCAAGCACATTCTGACGAAAGGCGGCGGACAGCGCCTGCGAGCTCTCGACCGTCACCTCGAAGGTGGCGCGGGTCTCGGCGTCGGCGCGCAGCTGGGCGAGCCGCGGCGCCAGAACCGAGGCGAATTCGCTGGGCATGCCAATGCGCAAGGCGCCGTTCGGATTGTTGCGGCCCCCGACCTCGTCCAGCATGTCGTCGTGCAGCCGAAGCAGGCGCTTTCCGTAATCAAAGCAAACTTCCCCCACCCCGGACAATTCAAAGCGCCCGCCTTTCCTGAACAGCGGGGCTTCGACGAGCTCCTCGAGCCGTTTCACCTGCAGGCTGATCGTCGGCTGCGTCCGGCCCAGTTCCTCGGCCGCGCGGGTGAAGCCTCGGGCCTCCACGACGGCGACAAAGGCTCGCAGGATATCGATAGGAATGCCGCGCATGAGGGACGCCGAGCTGTTTGGGTTCTCTTTCCCCCTTCTACATCGATTCGCTCCCGCCATAACCAGCGCACATGCAATCATTGACGCTTCCGCGTTTCGCCGCCGCAGAGTTGCCGTAAAGATCGCGGGAAGATTTGAAATCGCCGTCGCTCGGTCTTCCTTGCTCCGGGTCATCTGACTTATCGGCATGGAGGAGGAAATACTGTTAGGATAATTTGGCTTCTTGCCGTGCAACGTGAAGAATTGTCGTTATCAAACTTGCGATGGATAAGTATCTCTGGCCGTAATCTAACAATTTATTGCATCACGTATGGTAAATTATTGACTTTGAAACGCCTCGTGTCACGATTCATTCCGATCTGGCGATTCGCCGCCCAGCGGCGGCTATCGAAATCGGGGCGGGGGATGCGAATACTCATTGTGGACGACGCCGGCCAGGATCGGGCGGCGACTGAAAACGCTGTCCAGGAGCGCGACGTCGAGACCCGACGCGCCGACGACGTCCTGCCGATCGAGCGGCTCTATCTGTTCGCCGGCTGGACGCTCGAGGAGACCGCGCGCGACCTGGTAAGTCCCGCCGGCCGGCGGGTCGACCTGACGTCGTCCGAGTTCGATCTCTTGCTGGCCTTTGTCCGCCAGCCGGGGCGAGCGCTGTCGCGCGACGCCCTGCTTGGCACGCTCAGAGGGCGCGAGTGGAGGTATTTTGATCGTTCGATCGATACGCTGGTGGCGCGACTGCGCAAGAAGCTGGCCGGCGGCGCCGATCGGCCCCCGCGCGTTCGGTCGGTGCGCGGCGTCGGCTATATTTTCTGCGCCGCCGTCGCCAGGATTCGCCAGGGAGGACAATCCGCCGCCGCCTGAAAGAACCGGACGGATCGTTCATCGGCGCAGCGCGATTCGCGTTGCCGCATTCGGTTCGGCCGCCGGTCCGATTGACGGGCCGCGAAGGCGGCTGCTATCGATAGCTCCGCTGACACTTAACCTCTTGTATTTGAACGAGATCAGTCATTTCTGCGCCAACAATTCGCTTCCACCGCAAAGATTTGCCCGCCGAAACGTCGTTTGGCGAGGCGGCGGCGATCGACACGGAGACGCTTGGGCTCGTCGTCGGGCGAGACCGGCTCTGCGTGGTGCAGATTTCGCGCGGCGACGGGAGCGCCGACATCGTGCAGATCGGCGCCGGCCAGACCAGCGCTCCCAATCTCCAGCGATTGCTGGCCGATCCGAACGTCGTGAAGCTGTTCCATTACGGCCGTTTCGACATGGCGGTCCTGCATCATGCGTTCGGCGTCATGGCCGCCCCGATCTATTGCACCAAGATCGCCTCCAAGATCGCCCGGACCTACACCGATCGACACGGACTGAAGGACCTCACCCGCGAATTGCTTGGCGTCGAGATCTCGAAGCAGCAGCAGTCGTCGGACTGGGGGGCCGAGGCCCTGAGCGAGGCGCAGCTCGCCTACGCGGCGTCCGACGTGCTGCATCTGCACGCGCTGCGCGAGAAGCTGAACGCCATGCTCGAGCGCGAGGGCCGGGCAGGGCATGCGCGCGCCGCTTTCGCCTATCTGCCCGATCGGGTCCGCCTCGACCTCGGGGGCTTCGAAGCCATGGACGTTTTCTCGCACGACTATCCGTGACCCGCCCCCTCGCCCCGCTCGCGGGGAGAGGGTCGGGTGTGGGGCGGCGCGAACCTCAGAGCGATAGCGCTGGCGCCAACTTCAGCGGTCGGCGCTGCCCCTCATCCGGCGCTTCGCGCCACCTTCTCCCCGCGAGCGGGGCGAAGGGGAGGAAGCCTTTCAAGAAGCGATCGCCGCCTTCTGCAGGGCGACGAGGCGCCCGATGCCGCCTCGCGCCAGCCCCAGCATGTGGATAAGCTCGGCCTCGGAGAACGGCGCGCCTTCCGCCGACCCCTGCACCTCGACCAGGCCCCCGCCCCCGGTCATGACGAAATTCGCGTCCGTATGGGCGCTCGAATCCTCGGTGTAGTCGAGATCGATCACCGCTTCGCCGCCGACGACGCCGCACGAAACCGCGGCGACATGATCCTTGAGCGGACTGTCGCGCAGGATCGAGCGGCTCGCCATCCATTGCAGGCAGTCGCGCAGCGCCACCCAGGCGCCGGTGATCGCGGCGGTGCGGGTGCCCCCGTCCGCCTGCAACACGTCGCAATCGATGGTGATCTGCCGCTCGCCGAGGCGCGGCAAATCGACCACCGACCTGAGCGACCGGCCGATCAGGCGCTGGATCTCCTGGGAGCGGCCGGAAACCTTGCCGGTCGCCGATTCGCGCCGGGTCCGCGTCAGGGTCGCGCGCGGCAGCATCGCGTATTCGGCCGTGACCCATCCTCGTCCCTGGCCGCGCAACCACGGCGGCGGCTTGTCCTCGAGCGAGGCCGCGCACAGCACATGCGTTTCGCCGAACCGGACCAGGCACGAGCCTTCCGCATAACGCGCCACCCCACGCTCGAAGCTCACGGAGCGCATTTCGTTGGCGGCGCGTTTGGACGGACGCATGGGCGGACCTCCCTGATTTAGGCGACTGGCTCTAGCGGCAGTCGGGAGTTGAGGCAAATTCTCGCGTCGCGTTGACCATCGGCGCCCGCGTCTAATAGGGTCGCGGCCCCGTGATCCATGACCGAACCCCGATGCCGCCCGCCCCAGACGTCGCGCTCGACCCGACGAGGTCGTTTCAGGGCCTCATTCTGACCTTGCAGACCTTCTGGGCGCGGCAGGGCTGCGTCATGCTGCAACCCTATGACATGGAGGTCGGCGCCGGCACGTTCCATCCGGCGACGACGCTGCGCTCGCTCGGGCCGAGGCCCTGGAAGGCGGCTTACGTCCAGCCCTCCCGCCGGCCGAAGGACGGACGCTACGGCGAGAACCCGAACCGGCTCCAGCACTATTACCAGTATCAGGTGATCCTGAAGCCCTCGCCTCAGAATCTTCAGGAGCTTTATCTCGATTCGCTCGTCGCGATCGGCGTCGACATGGCCCTCCACGACGTGCGCTTCGTCGAGGACGACTGGGAGAGCCCAACCCTCGGCGCATGGGGCTTGGGGTGGGAATGCTGGTGCGACGGCATGGAAGTATCGCAGTTCACCTACTTTCAGCAGGTCGCGGGATTCGAATGCGCCCCCGTTTCCGGCGAGCTGACCTATGGCCTCGAGCGGCTGGCGATGTATGTGCAGGGCGTCGATAGCATTTACGACATCAACTTCAACGGCGGCGACGGAGCTGAGCGCGTCACCTACGGCGACGTGTTCCAGCAGGCGGAGGAGGAATATTCCCGCTTCAACTTCGAGCACGCCAATACCGACGTGCTGTTCCAGCACTTCAAGGACGCCGAAGCGGAATGCATCGCGCTCTTGGAGCGCGGCGCGGCGGGCGACCGCCACCTCATGGCGCTGCCGGCCTACGACCAGTGCATCAAGGCGAGCCACGTCTTCAACCTTCTCGACGCCCGCGGCGCGATCTCGGTCACCGAGCGCCAGAGCTACATCTTGAGAGTGCGCGAACTCGCCAAGGCCTGCGGCGCGGCCTGGCTCAGGACGGCGGGGGGCGGGGCGGGTTAGGCCCCGCTTTTGACTTTCGCTCCTGACCGTTCCTTAACGAGTTCCGATGCCCGACCTCCTGCTTGAACTGTTCAGCGAAGAAATCCCCGCCCGCATGCAGCGCCAGGCGGCGGAGGACCTCAAGCGCCTGGTCACCAACGCTCTGGTCGAGCGCAATCTCCTCTATGAGGGCGCGCAAAGCTTCGTCACCCCTCGCCGCCTCACTCTGCATGTCGTCGGCCTGCCGGCCGCCCAGCCCGATCTGCGCGAGGAGCGAAAAGGTCCCCGCGTCGGCGCGCCGGATGCGGCGATCCAGGGCTTTCTCAAGAGCGCGGGCCTCAAGCGAATCGAGGATGCGACGATCGTGACCGACCCGAAGAAGGGCCAGTTTTATGTCGCGGTGGTCGAGAAGCCGGGCCGCGAGACCAAAGAGGCGATCGCCGAGATCATCCCCGCGATCGTCCGCTCTTTTCCGTGGCCGAAATCGATGCGCTGGGGCGCAGGCTCGGCGAAGCCCGACGCGCTGCGCTGGGTCAGGCCCTTGCGCGGGATCGTCTGCACGCTCGCCGTTCCGCATGACGCTTCCGAGGTCGTCGCGTTCGAGATCGACGGCGTCAAAGCCGGGGATATGACCTCGGGCCATCGTTTCATGGCGCCCGGGCCGATCCATGTCCGCCGTTTCGACGATTACGTCGACGCGCTGCAGAAGGCCAAGGTCGTGCTCGACGCCGACCGCCGCAAGGCGATCATCCTCGCCGACGCCAAGAACCTCGCCTTCGCCCGCGGGCTCGAGCTCATCGAGGATGATGGCCTCTTGGAGGAGGTCGCCGGCCTCGTCGAATGGCCGGTCGTCCTGATGGGCGAATTCGAGCCCGCGTTCCTCTACCTGCCGCCCGAAGTGATCCGCGCCACCATCCGCGCCAACCAGAAGTGTTTTGTGCTGCGCGGACTCTCTTCTTCGACTGCGAAAGGCCGCCGCGAGCCCGGCCGTGACAGTGGCGGCAGGAGCGGGCTCACCAACAGGTTCATCATCGTCTCCAATCTCATCGCCCCCGACGGCGGCGCGGCGATCGCGGCCGGCAACGCAAGGGTCGTGCGCGCCCGCCTCGCCGACGCCCGCCACTTCTGGCAGACCGACCTCGCGCCTTTGCCCGACGCCAGGGACAAAACCGCCAAGCCGCTCGACCAGCGCCTCGCCAAGCTCGAGCGGGTCGTCTTTCACGAAAAACTCGGCACGCAGGGCGAACGGATCGAGCGCATTGAGGCGCTGGCGCGCGAACTCGCGCCGCGCGTCCTCGCCGACCCGGGCCTCGCCGCGCGCGCCGCCCATCTCGCCAAGGCCGATCTCGCGACCGAAATGGTCGGCGAATTCCCTGAGCTGCAGGGGCTGATGGGCCGCTATTACGCGCTCGCCCAGGGCGAGGAGCGGAGCGTCGCCGACGCGATCGAAGAGCACTGGAAACCGCAAGGGCCGAACGACCGCATCCCGACCGCGCCGGTCTCGATCGCGGTCGCGCTCGCCGACAAACTCGACACGCTCGCCGGCTTCTGGGCGATCGACGAGAAGCCAACCGGGAGCAAGGACCCTTACGCGCTGCGACGCGCAGCGTTGGGCGTGATCCGCATCGTGCTGGAGAACGGGCTCCGGCTGCCGCTGACGCCCGTGCTTAAGAGCGCGATGTCGCGCCATCTCCGTCATCGCGAGGAGCCCCGCAGGGGCGATGCGGCGATCCAGGGGAACGCAGAGCGCCTTGCGGCCCCTGGATCGCTTCGCTTCGCTCGCGATGACCGAATCGGGGCGATCGCAGCCGACCTCCTCGCCTTCTTCGCCGACCGCCTGAAAGTCTACCTGCGCGACAAGGGCGCGCGGCACGATCTCATCGATGCGGTGTTCGCGCTGCCGGGCCAGGACGATCTGCTCATGATCGTCCGGCGGGTCGAGGCGCTCGGGCGCTTCCTCGACGCCGAGGACGGGCGGAACCTGCTCGCCGGCTATCGC
>JBAUXQ010000575.1:0-10395 GCA_049584355.1 Roseiarcus sp.
GCCCCGCACGCCGCCCCAGCCCACGCCTCCCTGCCGCGCCTCGCACGGTTCGGCCTGGCCCGACCGCGCAAAGCGCGGCCCCGGACAAGGCCGCGCCACGCCACGCCAGCCGAAGCGGCGCGCAAAGTCTCCCGAAACATGCGCAATAATCTCACAAGAACTCGGCGGCGCAATGACGCGGATCGACGTTTTCATTCACCATTAGGCAAGCAGGGTGACCCGACCGTATAGCGCCGCGGGGTTGGCCAGACCGGCGGCGGGGCGGCGCTCGAGCGAGGCTTTGAGGAATGACGCGTGGCCGCACGATCATTCCTCTCGCCGTCGCCCTTCGCCAGACCGACGATGACGTCGCTATGGCTTTCGCCCGGGCTACGCGCGGCCGTAAGTCGATCAAGCGTCTTGTGGTCCACGATAAACCGATAGCCGCCGCGGTCGTCGCGCAGTGAAGGTTCCGGCGAGCCTCCCGTGATTGAGCGTCCGAGTATCCTATCGATAGCGCTTCTGGTTCCAGCGATGCCCAAGCAGGGCGAGAATGATGATCAGGCCGTTGAAGAACTGAACGTAGAATCCGCTCAAGCCCGCAGCGACGATGCCGCTCTGGATGAATGAAACCGTGAGCGCGCCGATCGCGCCGCCGGCGATCGTGCCGACCCCGCCCCAGGTTGGCGTTCCGCCGACGAACACCGAGGCGATCGCCGGCAGAAGATAGCCGTCGCCGGTCGTCGGCCACCAGGTGAAGTTGACCATGGTCGAGAACACGCCGGCGAGCGCGGCGCCGAGACCCATGAACACGAAGGTGAGGATGCGCACCCGGGCGACATTGACGCCCATCTGGGCGGCGCTGTCCGGATTGTCGCCGACCGCGCGAACTCGCGCCCCGAACTTGTGGCGGTTGAAAAGCAGGCCGGCGAAGACGACGAAGCCGAGGGCCCAGAAGATCTGGACCGGAATACCGAACAGCTCGCCGCCGAAGAGCGTCCCCGCGGTCGTGTCCTGCAGTTCCAGCAAGGCGATCGACTTGCCCTGGGTGATGATCAAAATGAAGCCGCGCAGCATGTAGTTCATGCCGAGGGTGGCGATGAGCGACGACAGGCCCGCCGTCACGACGAGCGCGCCGACGCCTGCGCCGAGCGCCATGCCGGTCAGGAGCGCGGCGACTATGCCGAGAAACGGGCTCAGGCCGAAATGCACGACGAGGGCGAAAATCCAGGCCGAGAATCCCATCGTGGCCGGAAACGAAAGATCAATTTCGCCGACCGTGACCACGAACACCAGCGGGACCACCAGGCAGAGCGCGACCGGCAAGGTGACGAGCACCGAATCGTAGATCGGCCAGTGCAGGAACACCCTCGGGCTCGCGGCCATGAAGATCGCGATCATCACCACGAACACGGCAAGCGTGCCGAGGGCGGAGCGATTGTGGTCGATGAAGCGCCTGAAAGCGCTCTCAGGCAGGGGCGCGACTGGCTTCGCGCGCGCCTCGATCGGTTCGAGCGAGGCGCTCACGAGGCCGACTCCGGCTTATGACCCGGCGAAGAGGGTATCTCTATCCCCTGCGGATGCGCGAGCCGCTCCATATAGGCGATCAGGCGCTCGGCGGAGCCGATTTCCTCTTTCGTCGCCTGCAGCGCGACCATGCCGCGATCCATCACCACGAAGCGCTCGGCGATGTCGAAGACGTGGTGGATGTTGTGGCCGATGAACAGCACCGACCGGCCGCCGGCGCGCACCGCGCGCACGAAGCGGAACACTTTCTCGGTTTCGGTCAGCGACAGCGCGGTCGTCGGCTCGTCCATCACGATGAGGTCGGCCTTGTTGTAGATCGCCCGCGCGAGCGCCACCCCTTGCCGCTCGCCGCCCGAGAGCTGACCGACGATCGAATCGGGCGAGAATACCTTCGAGGTGAAGCCGATTTCTCGCATCAGCCGCTCGGCTTCGGTGCGCTCACGCCTGCTGTCGAGGAAACCGAACCCGCGGTCGAGCTCACGCCCGAGGAAGATGTTGCGGATGATGGTCTGCTGCACGCAGAGCGCGCGGTCTTGAAATACGGTCTCGATGCCGGCGTTGCGCGAGCGCGCGGCGTTCCAATCGGTCTCGCGCTTGCCGCGGACCAGGATCTCGCCACTGGTCGGCTGAATCGCGCCGGCGAGCATTTTGATCAGCGTCGATTTGCCGGCGCCGTTGTCGCCGAGCAGGCCGACGACCTCGCCGCGGTCGACGTGCAGGTTGACGCCGCCGACCGCGAACACGCGGCCATAGGTCTTGGCGATGTTTTTCAGTTCGATCAGCCGTTCGCCCATGGCCGCCCCGCGTGGAGAGCGCTCGTATCGGCGCGCCGCAACCGGCGCGCCGGAGGTCGCAACATTTATCGCAAGCCGTCGATCGCCAGGTCGGCGACCGCCTTGTAATTCTCGGGCGTGACGAAGCCCGCGCCGGTGTCGACGTTGATCGGCGCGAGGCCGTAGACGATCTGCTCACAGAGGCTCAGAATCGGCAGATAGCCCTGCTGGAAAGGCTGCTGGTCCGCAGTCAGCTGCACCCAGCCGCTCTTGAACCCCTCGACGATTTGTGGGCTGGTATCGAAGCCGACATTGATGACCTCGCCCGGCTTCTTGCCGGCGGCCTTCATGTAGGTCGCGGCGTTGCCGAGCTGCTGGCCGCCGGGATAGACGATCGCCTTGGCGGTCGGGTTGGCCTGCAGGGCCGCGGTCACGACGGGAATGGCGAGGTTCGGATCGGCCGCCCATGTCGGGTCGCTGGCGAGGCGCACGACCTTGACCCCGCCCTCCTCGAGCGCCTTTGCGGTTCCCTCTTCGCGCGCGTTACGGATGACGTCGTTGGAGGCCAGGATCACGATCGCTAGGTCCCCGGACTTGAGGCCGAATCGGCGCAGCATCTCTACGCCAAGGGCGTGGCCCTGCGGCGCCTGCTGCGCGCCGATATAGCCGCCGCCGACCTTGTCGACCGCCGCCGGGACCGGCACGTTCTGGTACATCATCTTGATCCCGGCCTTGGCCGCCTGCTCCGCCAGCGGCAGGATCGCCGCCTCGCCGGGATGGCCCATCATCGCGATGCCGTCGGGGTGCGCCGCGACCGCCTCGCGCAGTTGCTGGGTCATCTTCTCGTTCTGCCAGCCGGAGAACACATAATCGACCTGAGCGCCGGTGTCGGCCGCGGCCTGCCGGGCGCCGTTGTAGACGATCGTGCCGAACGCGTCGCCCTCGGCGCCGCCGACGAAGAAGCGCAGATGGACCTTGCTGCACCATTTGTCGCGGAGCGCGTCGGCGGCGGAAGCCGCGCCGGTCGCGCCAAGAATCGCCGCGCAGGCGAGAACGAGCGCGGTCGATCCGCGCCAATTGGACATAAAAGACCGATTCATTGTCATTTTTGTCATCCTCCCGGTTTCATTCCGGCGTTACGCCGCTGTTGCGCCGGCCGCCTTCGACGGCCGGCAGGTGAAGTCGTCAGGCTGTCGGTCTCACGAAGGATTGTCGATTTGGCGCGTCCCCCCGCGGCATTGCTTGAGATAATCGAGCGCCCGGACCTGGCCGGTCATTTCCAGATTGTCGCGATAGACCGGATCGTGCCAACCCTCGATGTCGATCGTGCCGGAATAGCCGGCGAGCCTGAGCTCGCTGATCACCCGCGTCCAATCGCTGTCGCCGAACCCGGGCGTGCGCATCTGTACGAACGGATATTTGCCGAAAATTCCGTGCTCGCGCACGATGTCCCAGCGCACCGTCGCGTCCTTGCCGTGGACGTGGAATATTTTCGGGGCCCATTTGCGGATTTGCGGCAGCGGGTCGATCAGGTAGACGAGCTGATGGCAGGGCTCCCATTCGAGCCCCAGGGCGTCGCTCGGGACGGCGTCGAACATCAATTCCCACGCGTCCGGGCTATGGGCGATGTTCCAGTCGCCGCTCGCCCAGTTGCCGTCCATGGCGCAGTTCTCGAACGCCAGGCGCACGCCCTTGCGGGCAGCCCGCTCGGCCAGCTCGCTCCACACCGCCGTGAATTTCGGCAGGCTTTTCTCGATCGGCTGGCCGCGCACCCGTCCGGTGAAGCCGGCGACGGTGCGCGCGCCGAAGAGATGAGCGTTGTCGATAAGCGCCTTCCATCCGGCGAGCGTTTGCCGGTCGAGCTCCTGGTCCTCGAGCGGATTGCCGAACATGCCGAGCGTGTCGATCACCACGTCGGCGTCGCCGATCGCCTCGCGGAGCTCACCGGCGAGCTTCGGCAAATCCTTGTTCATGGTCTGCCAGAAGAACGGCTCGATGCTTTCGAAGCCGAGCTTGACCAGCGCTCGAACCATCGCCGCCGGGTCCGGCGCCCCGGCGCGGACCATCGTGCCGATGCGGATGTCGAGCAACTCTCTCATGCGCGTCTCATCTCAAGTCGATTGCCGATGGCGCTCCGAAAGATCGAGGTCAGCACGACGCCTCGGAGCGGATGTAAGGTTGATTCACGTCTTCGTAGCCTCGCGCGGTGTAGGGATCGGCGCCCGCAACGAGAACGATGTCGCGCAGATCCTGGGTCGGCGGATGAGGTCCACCCGGCCGCCACCACGGAAGCAGCGATTCGGCCCGCATGTAGTGGTTGACGAGCGCGCGCCGGAAGCCGTCTCGCCTGCGGTTCCTCAGCGATTTGTGCAAGAGATAGCCGTTGAAGAAAACGACTGACCCCATCGCGACCTCGATCGGCCGCGCATCGCTTTCTTCGTAAGGAAAATCGAACGATTCCGGAATCGAGTCGTACTCGGGATTGACGTGCCGGCGCAGCGGCCAGAGCACCCCCGAACGGTGGGAGCCGGGGATCGCCCACAGGCAGCCGTTGTCGATCGTTGCGTCGTCGAGAGCGATCCAGGCCGCGGTTAAGGAGCGGTCCCGGGTTGGGATGAAATCCTCGTCCTGATGCCATGCCTGCCCCGGCTTGCCGGCATGCTTGATGAACAACATCGACTGCATGCATTTGATGTTGGGGCCGATCAGAGACGTCAGCGCCTCGACGATCCGCGGGTGCGCGAGGGCCGCGCGAAACCGGCTCGACAGCTTGTGAGGGAAATGGATCGCGAGATACGCCGCGAGCGGGTCGCTCGACGCCGCGCCTGAATCGCGGGCGAGAGCGCCGCCCTTTTCGAGGCAAAGCTTCTCGGCCTCTTCGCGCAGCTCCGTTACTTCTGAGCGACTGACGAGGTCTTCCATCGCCAGATACCCGTCGCGCTCGTAGCGTTCGATGAGACCTTCGCTCATAAATCCCTCTCATCGAGGTCAAACGACAATGCCGACGCGGCGCCCAGCCTCCGAACTCTCGATGGCGCCGAAGACCATCGCAAGCGACCGGATGTTGTCGCGACCCGCCGTCTCTGGCTGCGCGCCGGAGCGAACCGCCGCGACGAAGTCGTGAAGAACGCCGAAATGTCCGCCTATTCGATCCTCCGTCGAGAGCGCCGGCGGTTCGACGGGCGCGACCGGGTCGAAGAGGCCATCGCGGTCGCCGCGACCGAGCGCTTCGATGCGGATCGTATCGGCGCCGTCCCAGACCAGGGAACCGTTCGCGCCGACGAACCGCCAGCCGGACTCCCATGACGTCGGCAATCCCGGCGCGCACCAGCTGCCGCGGTAGATGAAGATCGCGCCGGTCTCGAGTTCGAATACCGCTGCCGCCGACGATCCATCCCGGTACCACGAGTGAGCGGGGTTCCATTCGCGGCAATAGACGCCAACGGCCGCGAGGCCGGTCATGCAACGCAGGGCGTCGAACGTATGGATCGCCATGTCCAGCAGCAGAACATGGTCCATCTCCTCGCGAAAGCCGCCGAAATGCGGAGCGAGGAAGAAATCGGCGTGGACGCTGGCGATATCGCCGATCGCGCCGCTCTTGAGCGCGCGGGCGATGCGCCGGACGCCGGCGACGTAGCGGCGGTTCTGCACCACGGCGTGAATCCGTCCCGCGCTTTGTGCGCGGGCGACAAGATCGCGCGCCTCGCCGAGCGTCTGGGCCATCGGTTTTTCACTGAGCACGTGGCAGCCTGCCGCGAGGCCAGCCGAGACGACGCCATGCCGCGCTGACGGGACGACGACGTCGAACAAGAGTTCGGGCTGGCACTGGGCGATCAGGCTGTCGACGTCGCCGGCGATGACGGCGTCCTTCAGACCGAATTCCTCCGCCCGGGCCTCGGCGCGGGCGGAATCGAGATCGGCGAGGCCGACAACGTGTAAATCGGAGATTTTCGCCGCCGCCTGCAGCCAGGCCCGGCTCATTGCGCCACAACCGACGAGCGCGGCTTTAAGCTCCATCGACGTTTTCTCTCCCGGACCTGCCATCGTCATTGCGGCCGGCGCCGTAAACGTTTACGACGATAGATGCAGTCGTCCGGCCCGTCAAGTGGGCGACCGTTTCTAGGACGGCGCGGTCGGGGGAAACCGTCCCGAATCGAATGTCCCGTCGGCTCTTGAATGGCGCAGCGCCTTGATCGGAATTCGCGACCTCGCCCGGCATCTCGACATTTCGATCGGCACGGTGTCGCGCGCGCTAAATGACCGGGCGGATGTCAACCCGCTGACGCGCCAGCGCGTGCGGGAAGCGGCGGCAAAGCTGGGCTATTCCCCCAATCAGTCGGGCCGGAGCCTGCGGCGTGGCCGGACCGATCTGGTCGCCATGATCGTCCCCAGCGGCACGGACAACACCCTCATCAACACCGTATTCCTCTCCGTCCTCGACGGGCTGAAGCGGCGGCTCGGCGAGCACGGTCTCGACCTTGCGGTCTTTCTGGAGAGCGGCAGCGAGGACCGCCTCGGCCCCCTGCGCCGGCTGACCGAACGCGGCCTCGCCGACGCTCTGATCATTGCGGACACTGAGGGAGTCGATCCGAGGGTCGACTATCTGCTCAAGCTCGCGAAACCGTTCGTCGCGTTTGGGCGAACGCGAACATCCGCGCGCCACGCGTGGGTCGACGCCGATTTCGAGGCCGCGGTGGAGGGCGCGATCGAACGCCTCGTCGCGCTCGGACACCGGCGGATCGGGTTGACGCTGCCAGACCTTCGCCGAAACTATCTCGATCTCGTCGTGACGGGCTACCGGCGTGGGATGCGGACGCGCGGCCTTCGCGTCGACGACCGTTGGTGCGTTCGCCGGCCGACGGGCGAGCGCGGCGGTCTCAACGCGGCGGACGCTCTGCTGGGGGCGGATCCGAGACCAACTGCGATTCTCGTCAGCGAATCCATGCATGCTGTCGCGCTTTATCGACGGCTCAACGAAGCCGGCCTGCGGCCAGGCCAGGACATTTCCATTCTCGGCCTCCTTCCGGACGCGCGCGCGCAATATCTCATTCCGACGCTGACGACCTACCAAACGAATTGGACCACGATTGGGAAGATGCTCGCAGACGCGGTCACGTCCGAAATTGTCGCGGCGGCGGCCGATCGAGGGCCGGACGAGTGGAGCAACGCAGAATTTCTGCGAGCGCGAGTGCAATACAAGATGCCTGTGGAATTCAGTCCTGGAGAGAGCGTTCACCGGGTCGATGCCTCCAGCTGACCGCGCCAATTGAAGGAGCTGGTTGGTGCTACTTCGAGTGCATCCGGGATGACTCGCCGCCGCGATACTCGATCGGGACCTTTTCGACGGCAATTCAGCTCGGCTCGCTCACGATGGGGCTCGACGCGAGAATGAAAGAGCTTTGGCCGACAAGCTCAAGCTTGTCTCTGCCACTCGCCGCGCGTCATACGGCGTCGCCATATTGCGCGCGCAGCGCTTTCTTGTCGAACTTGCCAACGCTCGTCTTGGCCAACGCCTCAACGAACAGAATTTTCTGCGGAACGGCGAATCTCGAGATCACGCCCTTTTCGCTGTAAGAGAGGACATGAACCTTGATGTCCTCCTCGCTCACGGGCGGCGTGGTCTTCGGATCACGCACGATGAGCGCAAGCGGCCGTTCTCCCCAACGGGCATCTTTGACGCCGATCACCGCGCATTCCGCCACGCCGGCTATGCGCTGATTAGGCTAGAGGCGCAGGGCGCGTTTCGCGAGCGACAGGGCGAACTTGGCCGTTATCTTCCTCCAGCCCGGAAGGGACGACCCGCGAATGTCGGTTCCGATGTCGCGGATCGCGGCGTCCAATCGCCCGGGGCTGGCCCCATCCTCCCGTTTGAGGCGAACGGGGCCTGCGGCGAGCCGCTTGGAGGGTCCAGCAGCGCAAGCGGATCGTTCCCCCACGACGACCGGAATGTGCAGCGGCGGCGACGTCTTCTCGCCGAACCATCTTACGCCTTCCTCGATGAGGTCCACTTCGACGAGATAGCGGCCGTTTGTCGCCGGCGCGGTGATTTTGAGCGTCGCCCTCCCACAACTTCCGGCGGCGATCGGCTCCGTCAAAGGCGCGCGGCCGTCGGACCATACGAGCATTTCTCCATTCGGCGAGAGCCAGTGGTTGCCGATAGCGATTCCGCTCGATTCGAAACTCTCCCAATCGGCCGGGCTGCGATTCCGGAGTTCGAGATCGATGTTCGCCGTCTCGCCGGGCGCAAGGGCGAGCTCGGACACGGAAGCGACGATTTCGTTGTGGTACGCCGAACTCCCATAGGCGCCGCGCGCCGGATTCAGGGGCGCTGACGCCGCCTGTTCGGCCCAGGCGATCGCCGCTTCGAGATCCGCGCTGACCTCAGCGAGCGGGGCCTCGGTCATGAACCGGCTGTATTCGGCCGATATCGTGGTCATTCGGCAGCCGGCCGGCAACAGCTTCCTGAGCCCCTGGGCCGGAAAGCGGTACTTCCGATAAGGGTTGAACTTGCTCCTGTTCGCGAGATAGGCGACGACCGGCGCGGCGAAAGGCGCATTGTCGAACAGTTCGAACGGCGCCGCATCAGCAACGACCAGCGCCCGGACCTGGCGCCCGTCAGACATGAGTTCGCGTGCGACATCGAGCGCGACAACGGCGCCCTGACAATTTCCCGCGACCACATAAGGCCCGTCGGGAAAGGCCTCCTCAATCTCGTCGGCGTACCGTCTCGCGAGCGCCTTCGCGGCCGGCGTTCCATATTCGACGAGGAGGTTGCCGGACCGCATTATGAAGGCCGGACGGCGGGCGCCGACGATGGCCTCGAAACGCAAGGCGTCCCACACGTCCGGCATGCACCAGAACACCGGGAGGCCACTCTGCGCCGACCCGACGCGCCGAAGGAACCGGCCTTCGGCGACGGGCGCGCCGGGCCAGGACTTTAATATCGAATGCAGTCTCGCGGCGATCGAATCCGAAAGCGCGCTGCCGCCTTCCGCCGGATTCGGGACCGGCGCGGGTTGCCGTGCGGGGGCGCCTTGCAGGCCGGCGATGTATCTCGCGATCTCGGCGACGCTGACGCGGTCCGTGAACTTTTCGAACGGAATCGAAAATCCGAATTGCTCCTCGAGCGCAAGCGAGAGCTGGAGCGCGAGGACGGAATCTCCGCCCATGACGAAAAAATCGGCGTCGCGGTCGAAGTCCGGGGAGCAATTCAACAATCGCGCCCAGGCAGTCGCGGCGGCCTCCTCGATGGGGTCGTCCCCTCGAGGGTTCGCGACCCTCTGCGTCTCACAGTCCAGGCGATGGACCTGGTTCTCAAATCGACCCTCGCCGATCGCCGCCGCGAGTTCGAGACGCCGCACCTTTCCGAGCGGCGTTCTCGGCACGTCCCGCCTGTCGATGAGCGCGACTGCTTCGGGGACAAATCGAAATGTCGAGGCCAGGATCGCGCGGACCTCGGCCGCCGCGGCGGCGAGCGCGAAATCCCCGACATCGTCGACCGCGACGAATATCGCGAAGGGCTTGCCGCGTCCCGGATCGCGCGCCGGGAGGGCGCCGTCCAGTGGAGCCGCATAGACCTCGGCGAATGGGCTGCGCGCCTTGATCGCCTCTTCAATCTCGGGACAGGAATATTTGCGCGCGTTGACGACGATCAGCTCTTTCTCCCGGCCGATGACAGCGAGCCTGCCATCGTTGAGCACGCCAAGGTCGCCGGTTCGCAGCCAGCCGTCGGAAGTGAAAAGCCGGCCGGTATCGGCTGGGTCGCCAATGTAGCCCGAGGCCATCGTCGGACCGCGCACTTCGATCGCGCCGACGCAATCTTCATTCAGGATCTCGCCGTCTTCCCCGACGATGCGGACCGCATGGCCCGCCGTCGGCCGGTCGAGAAGGATCCGTCGCTCCGTTTCGAGCGCGAAAGCGGTTCTGCCGCCGACAACCGGACCGCATTCGGTCAGGCCGTACCCCAGAATGATCGCGTCCTTGCGCAGTCCGAACGGCGCGAGACAATCGAGAAAGCGGCGGCAGAGCGCGGATGAGACGGGTTCGGCGCCGACGCCGATTTTGCGAACGTCGCCGAGCCGCCAGGATCGCTCCGGGTGGGCTTCAACGGCGCGGA
>JBAUXQ010000576.1:0-3429 GCA_049584355.1 Roseiarcus sp.
GTCGGCTGGGGGGTGGCGCTCTTTTGCGGCTTCGGCCTGATGTCGAAAGGCAATGCGATGAGCGTCGTCGCGCTCGTCTTCGGCGCCCTCGCGGTGGCCAGCGCCATCTATCTCATCCTCGATCTGAGCTCGCCCTATTCGGGGCTGTTTCGCACCTCGCCCGCGCCCCTGCAGCAGGTGCTGGCGCAGATGAGCCAGGGCCAGGGCGCGGTCGGCGGCAGCCGCTGAGGGCCGGGCTCGGCAGCGGGGTTAGCGGGTCGGTCTGAACGCCAGAAGCGCTACCGATCGCCGCGGTCGCGCAGGAACGCCTCGAAGGCGCGCAGCGTCGCGGCGGAGACATAATGCTCGATGCCCTCGGCGTCGGCCTCCGCCGCCTCGCGCGGCGCGCCGACGGCGATGAGGAGATCGACCACCAGCCGGTGGCGCTGACGCACGCTTTTGGCCATCGCAGCGCCAGCCTCGGTCAGGAATATGCCGCGGTACGGCTGCGCCCGCGCCAGACCCTCGCGCTTCAGGCGGGCGATGGTCTTGCTGGCGGTCGGATGAGCGACCCCAAGCCTCCGGGCGATGTCGGTCGTGCGCGCCTCGCCATTGGCCGCGATCAGATCGGCGATCAATTCGGTGTAATCCTCGAGCATCGAGGCCGAACGGGCCGAGCGCGCCCTGCTGAAGCGGTCGGCCTGCGCCGGCTCGGCCGCGAGCGCCGGGGTTCCGGACGGCGGCCGCTTGTCGCGCTGCCTGGTCGTCAATACGCCCTCGCTCGCGCTGCCGAAAGCCAATATCGCTGCCGATTTCATTATGCAGCCTTGGCTGCATAATGCAACCCGATTTGGCCAGCCGGCGCTGTAATCCAGCCTTTGCGCTCATTTCCAGCCTATTGACTATGGCGTAGCCATAGATACATTATAGAGGCGAGGCAAGACAGGCGAGATGAGACGATGAGCGACGCGATCGCGCGCGTGGGCATGACGGTAACGGATCGGACCGTCGAGGGGATTCGCGAGGTTCTGGCCGGCAAGATGCGCTGGCACAGCCCGCTCTTGTTCGCCGGCCCGGCGGTGATCGCCTCGATCGCCTATATGGACCCAGGCAATTTCGCCACCAACATCCAGGCGGGAGCGAAGTACGGCTATGCCTTGCTGTGGGTCGTGGTGATCGCCAACGTCACCGCCATGCTTTATCAGGCGCTGTCAGCCAAGCTCGGCATCGTCACTGGGCGTAATCTGGCGGAGATGTGCCGCGACCATTTCCCCAAGCCTGTGGTGTGGGGCTTATGGATCGTCAGCGAGGTAGCGGCGATGGCGACCGACCTCGCGGAATTCCTCGGCGGAGCCATCGGCCTGTCGTTGCTCCTGCACATCCCGCTCATCGCCGGCATGGGCGTCACCGCCGTCCTCACCTACGGCATCCTGATGTTCGAAGGACGCGGGTTCCGGCCGATCGAGCTCATCATCGGCGCCTTGGTCGCCGCAATCGCCCTTTGCTATCTGGTCGAAGTGTTCATCGCCCCGATCGACTGGGCCGCGGCGGGAGTGGGCAGCGTCCTGCCGCAATTGCCCGACGCCGGCGCGGTGACGATCGCGGTCGGCATCGTCGGCGCGACAATTATGCCGCATGCGATCTTCCTCCATTCCGGACTCACCCAGAATCGGGCGCCGGCGCGCAACGATGACGAGCGGCGCCAGTTGCTGCGGTTCTCGAACGTCGAGGTTCTGGTCGCGCTCACGGTCGCCGGCCTCGTCAACATGGCGATGGTGATCATGGCCGCGAGCGCGTTCCATGAGGGCCACAGCGACGTCGCCGAGATCGAGACCGCCTATTCGACGCTGACGCCGCTGCTCGGCGCCGGCGCGGCGGGCGCGTTCCTGACCGCGCTGCTCGCCTCGGGCCTCTCCAGCTCGGCGGTCGGCACGATGGCCGGGCAGATGATCATGCAGGGCTTTGTCGGCTTCCGCATTCCGATCTTGGTCCGCCGTCTAGTGACGATGATTCCGGCGTTCGTCGTCGTCTGGCTCGGCGCCAATTCGACCAACGCTTTGGTGATGAGCCAGGTCGTGCTCTCTATCGCCCTGCCCGCGCCGGTCATCGCGCTCCTCATCTTCACCCGCCGCAAGGATATCATGGGCGCGTTCGCCAACAGCCGCCTGACCAATGCCGCAGCGATCGTGGGCGCGTTTCTGATCCTGACCTTGAACTTGATCCTCCTGCTGCAGACCTTCGGCGTCGGCATTCCCGGCCTGCCGAGCAGCTGAGGGCGAGGGATTGGCGCTGAAGCCCAACCTTTCCCTTTGCCGGCAAGTCGAATAGCCTCGGATCGACTCGATGGGTCCACGAGGCGAGCGCAATGTCTTTGACGCGCAAAGCGTCCTCCGCACCGAAAAAGCCGGCGAAGCCGGAGCAAGACCTCGCCGCGGCGCTCGCGGAGCGCGAGGCCGAACTGGCGGAAGCGCGCAGCCAGCAGGCGGCGACGGCGGGGATATTGCGGGTTATCAGCCAGTCCCCGACCGACGCCAGACCGGTGTTCGAGGCAATCCTCGACGCCGGCCAGCGGCTGTTCGGGTCCGACGAGATCGGCGTCTATGCGATCGGCGATGACGACATGGTGCGGGTTGCGGCTTGGCGCGGCCCGCGGGCCGAGGAAGTCCGGCGCGACGTCACCCCGGTCGCGGAAAGCGTGACCGGCCGCATCATCCGGGAACGCCGCACCCATCATATCCCCGATCTGCGAGCGGAACCGGACCTGTCGGCGCTCGTCCGCGAGCGGGTGGAGCGGCTGGGAAGCGCATCGCTCCTCTATGCGCCGATGCTATGGGAGGATCGCGGACTAGGGTCGATCCTGGTCGCCCGCTCGCCGCCGCGGCCGTTCTCCGATCGGGAGCAGGCGCTGTTGCAGAGCTTCGCCGATCAGGCAGCGATCGCGATCGAGAACGCACGGCTGTTCCGGGAGACGCAGGAATCGCTCAAGCAGCAGACGGCGACCAGCGACATCCTTCGGGTCATTGCCTCATCGCCCGGCGACTTGCGGCCGGTGCTCGACCGGCTCGCGGAGACGACCTGCCAGCTCTGCGGAGCCTATGACGCGCTCATCCTGCTGCGGGAGAGCGGGGACTTGCGCATTGCCGCCCACTATGGGCCGATTCCCCTTCCCACGAATTTCGTCAAGCGGCCGATCAGCCGCGATTGGCCGCCCGGGCGCGCCGTCGCCGACCGCAAGACCGTCCACGTGCACGACCTCGCGGCCGCTCAAGACGAATATCCCGTCGCCGTTTCATTCTCGAAAGACGCGGTCCGTACGGCGGCTCCGGGTCTGGCCTGGAGGACCGCTCTCGCGACGCCTTTGATGCGCGAGGGCGAGGCGGTCGGCGCGATCGTGCTGCGGCGGGCGGAAGTCTGGCCGTTCACGGATGCGCAGATCGCGCTCCTTCAGAC
>JBAUXQ010000577.1:0-3515 GCA_049584355.1 Roseiarcus sp.
ACGCGGGACCGCTGAAGCCGGCCGTGGCCGGGCGATTCCGGGACTGTTTCGTCCGGTCCTATTTGGAGACGGAGTACTGATCGACGGAGGAGCTGTAAACCCGTTGCCCTACGACCTGTTATTCAGACTTGCGGACATTGTGGTCGCGGTCGACGTGACGTTTGGGGGTAGACTGCCGAAACGACGAACTCCATCACCATTTGCGTCCATGTTTGGCGCCGCGCAAATCATGCAAGGGGCGATTACGGCTCAAAAAATCAAACTGCGCGCGCCGGATGTCCTCGTGCGGCCTAAGGTGGAGCATTTCGCAGTCCTGGATTTCTTTCGGGCGAGCCAGATCTTGCGGGCCGCCGAAGGCAGCAAGGAGGAGCTCAAATTGATGCTTTTGGAGCGGATGAAAGTGCACGGGAGTGCTTGAAGACCGTGCCTCGAGCGAGCTTCGCGCCTCGCATCAATTCGCGGCCATTCATCACCGTCTTGCCCGCTCGTTGCCCTTGAAGAACGCGTATCGCGCCCGTCCCGCATGCGACGCTCATCTCTTCAGATAGGAGTGTTCCAGGCGGTCCGGCCCCAGCGGACACCTCGACGCGCAAGAATTTGATGCTTTCTTCGCGACTCCCAATCAGGACTTTGGAAAAGGCGCCCGGCGCAGGCGACAGCCCGTGAACCTGATTGCGAACTCTTTCCGCCCCCTGCGTCCAATCAATTTCACCCTCGCTCTTGTCGATCTTATGCGCGTAGCAAACGCCGACAGCCGATTGCTCCCGAAACTCAAGTAAACCAGTATCCAACAATTCCAAGGCGCTCACCGCTAGCTTGGCCGCGATTGGGGCAAGATGCGCTGTTAGGTCCCCTGCCGTGTTGTCGGGAAGGATCGGGATGGTTTCCCTCATCGCGATCGGCCCAGTGTCGAGACCGGCTTCCATACGCATGACGTCCACGCCAGTTTGCGCATCGCCCGCCATGATCGCTCGTTGGATAGGCGCAGCTCCGCGCCACCGCGGCAGCAACGAGGCGTGCAGGTTTAAACAGCCCAGCCTGGGCGCCTCAAGGACAGGGATCGGCAGCAACAGACCGTAGGCGGCGACAACGGCGACGTCCGCCGCGAGACTGCTAAAGGTCTTCTGCGCTTCGACGTCGCGCAAGGTCGTCGGAGTGAAGATGGGGATACCAAATGAATCCGCCGCCAAATGAACCGGCGTCTTCCTGACCTCCAGGCCTCGACGGCCGCCGCGCGCAGGCGCGCGCGTATAGACGGCGACAAGCAGGTGTCCATTCTTCATGATTTCCAACAACGTCGGAACCGCGAACTCCGGCGTGCCCATGAAGACAATTCGCATTGGCTGTCAACAACGTCCCAAGTTCAGATCATTGAAATGTCATTCTGCCCCAAGTTTCGCGTGGCGGGAAAGAGTTTCGCTTGCTGATTGGGCTCGAACCGGGATTGAGATCGTGGTGCGGCTGCGCCAAAGGACCTGATCACGAAACACGAGGGTCGAAAGCTCGGTCGAAGCGAACGGCGAGCGACTCCATGCGCTCCCCCAATCGAAGCTCCAGATCATGAATGTCTGTGCGACTGGGGAGCGCGCCGATTGTTTCGCGTAGCCGATAGTGATCGTCGTGCAGCAACGCGAGCCGTTCAGCAAGACGCAAGAGCGCAGATTCATTGGCTGACTGCGACACATCGAGATCGTGTTGGTGCTGCCGGACAGCGATCTCGAGGGCGTGAAGCCGCGTCATCAATCGCCAGACAAATGCGGCGGCGCTCGCCCCGATTGACGCCAATCCCGCGACCGCCCATTGAAGAAAGCCCCAGGGCGGGCTTTCCGGTGAATTCATACCGTCCTCCTTGAGACCTGTCGCCGGCGCCGCGAAGTGACTAGAGGTCCGCAGATCCCGTGGCTTTAACGGGCGGAACGGATTCCCCTTCGACCCGTTTCTCAGGCAATCTAGGCGCTGATGCACTTCGAGCGGCTAGGGCTGTCCAATCAGTCGCGCCTCACGTTTGCAGCGCTCGGGCGCGCTGTGCTGCTGTGGTTTGGAATATAGTCCCGCCGCTTCAGGCAGGCGCGCGAATCTGCGCAATGCTCTCGCGCGCTCGAATGTTAAGAGGCGGCTCATATCCGGTCTCGCCTGTTGCGGATCACTTCCAGGGTGATCCCTGGCGCGTCTCTCAGGTTAGCGTATTGACGTCCTCCTCGCGCGAGCGGAGGTAGCGGTCGAACGCGCGTTCAAGGTCGGGCTTGGCGCCCGAGAATTCGAGCACGCCGTAGGTGTTGCGCTTGAGGTCGGTGGCTGGATCAAAACCGCTGTCGAGGAACATCGCCCAACGCGACTGGTAGCCGCGGTCGCTCTTTCGCCCATGGAACGGGTGCTCGATCGTACTGTAGACAAAGCCGAGCTTGCCGTTGATCTCAGCCGCGGCGCGCCAGGACCACGCAGCCACAGAATTGTGATAGCCTGCGGTGACGCCAGGCGGCAGGGAAGCTTCATGAGCGCCGACCATGCCAAGAGCCATGTGGTGATCTCCCGACCCCATGCCGCCGAGCTCGAACAGCCCTCCGATCCGGTCCAACACCCGGCGCTGAAAACCCCAGGCGAAGCCTGGATGGGGATAGTCGTACGGACCACCGTCCGACGCCCAGAAACTCGATCCGCCGGCGACGACTGGCTTGCCTGAATGCCAGACCGACGCGAAGCTGCGATGCACGCCGATATGTTCGTCGTTGGGGCCGAGGTCATAGGCAACCGACCATGGCTGGACAACGGGATAGAGATCAAGGGCGGCGAGCACGGCGAGCGCCCATCCGGGCCGGCGGAAGATGACGTCGGCATCAAGGATGGCGATCTTTTCGGCGGCCGGAGGCAGGTGAGCAATCGCGATGTTGAGTAGGTTTTCCTTCGCCCAGGCCATCGTCGCTGCGCGCAAAGGCAAATGCGTGACCCGTGCGCCCGCAAGATCCCCGAGATCGTAGCCACGGCTGCCGTAGGCGCATTCAGCGAGCGTTATACGGACGCTCGGCTCTTTCAGCCACTCGCCGACCGCCGCGCGCGCCAACGCAACTCGGCTTCTCCAGTGCAACGGATTCGCCACGCAGGCGACGACGTAGAGCGCTTCCATAGAGTCTCCAGCGTGGTTTCAGGCGTCAGAGTACTGACAATCAGCAACCGTCTGTTGCCGATGACGTCATGTGCAGTAATATTCCGTAACGTTCGCGTCTCCGGGAAGGGACGCCGGCGAGCCAAATAGGGCGAATCGCGGCGCTTCTCAAAGAAGCTCGACCTGGGACATCCTGCGAGGACAAGCCATGAATCTGGCGGGTTGCATCTTTTCGCAGCGATCCTTTCTTCGGACCCATACGCGGGCCCATCGCCCAGGTAGAAGTCTCGCTCCTCAGCCGCCAGCGCCGATCAATGCATTCGTGCATCTGTCCCGCAGTCACAGTTCGTTGCCGTCGCCGTCCAGCGCACCGGTCTTGATGCCGACTATGAGTTTGATCAGCCGCTCGTTGATC
>JBAUXQ010000578.1:0-2874 GCA_049584355.1 Roseiarcus sp.
TCGATCGAGAACGAAGACTTGCGCGAGGCGGTCGCGCGACTCGGCGCGCGGGCGATCGACAGATCGGCGCGTTTGCCCGGGCCGCAACGCGGCCAAACCGCAAAGGGAGACTGAGGGCTTGGTCTCCCGCCATCCGCTCGCCGGGCGCACGATCGCGCGCATGAACGGCGCCGGCAACAAAATCCTGGTCCTCGACATGCGGGGCGCACCCGTTCGGCCGGCGCCGGCGGACGCGCGCGCGATTCATCGCGCGCCTCATCTCGACTACGATCAGATGATGGTCATCGGCGATCCGCATACGGCGGGAACCGCGGCCGACGTGCTCATATACAACAACGACGGCACCCTCGCCGGCGCTTGCGGCAACGGCGCGCGCTGCGTCGCCGACCGGCTGTGCCGCGAGCTCAAGGTCAGCGCGGTCAGAATTGAGACCGAGGCCGGCGTCATCGCCTGCGAGCGTCTGGGCCCGTGGTCCTATCGAGTCGACATGGGCGCGCCGCGGCTCGCTTGGGACGCCATTCCGCTTCTGCGCGCCGTCGCCGACACCCGGCGGGTCGATCTTTGGCCCGATGGCGGCGGACCAAAGGGGCTCGGACCCGCTTCGCTCGTCAACATGGGCAATCCGCACGCTTTGTTCTTCGTCCCCGATCTCAAGCGCATCGATGCGGCGGAACTCGGCGCCAGGATCGAAGTCCATCCGATGTTCCCGCAAAAGGCCAATGTCACTTTCGCCGAGGTGCTGGCGCGTGACGTGGTCAAGGCGCGGGTGTGGGAGCGCGGGGTCGGACTGACGCTCGCCTGCGGATCGGCCGCCTGCGCGACCCTGGTCGCGGCGTCGCGGCTGGGGCTGATGGAACGGAAGGGAACCGTGCGTCTGCCGGGCGGCGAGCTCATCATCGAATGGCGCTCGGCGGACGACCACGTGCTGATGACCGGCCCGGTCGAATACGAGGGCGCGTTCGTTCTCGACGACGCGTTGCTTGAAGCCGCGGCTCCGTGAACGACGGGGAAATCGTGGACGACAGCGCCGGCAAGCGTTCGGGCCGCGTCGACGCTGTCGACTGCGCCCGGGGCTTCGCGATCATCGGGATGGCGGCCTACCACCTGACCTGGGACCTTGCCGACTTTCGTCTCATTTGGCCGCTTCTGCCGTTCACCCCGCCGATGCGGCTTCTGTCGCATGCGGTGGCAAGCGTCTTTCTGGCCCTGGTCGGCGTGTCGCTGGCGCTCGCCCATCGCAAGGGCTTCAGGCAACGTGCATTCTGGCGGCGGCTAGCGATCGTCGCCGGCGCGGCGGCGCTGGTGACTGCAGGCAGCGTCGTCTTCGCTCCCGGCGAGGGCATCTTCTTCGGCATCCTGCACTGCATCGCGGCCGCGAGCCTCATTGCGGCGCCGTTCGCGACCGCGCCTGCCTGGGCGAGCCTTGCGGCCGGTCTCGCCGCGATCGCCGCGCCGTTCCTGATCCACTCGACGCTGTTCGACTCGCCTTGGGTCCTGTGGCTTGGACTCGGGGAAGCGCTGCCGAACACGCTCGACTGGTACCCCCTCCTGCCGTGGGCGGGCATCGTCTTTCTTGGCCTCAGCCTCGCGCTTACGCCGGGCGTGATGCCGAGACTGACCTCGCCCAAGCGCTGGCGTGCGGCGTCGGGACCATCGCGCGCCTTATGCTTTGCCGGCCGGCACAGCCTGCCGATCTATCTCGTGCATCAGCCTATCCTGATCGGGCTTCTGACTGCGCTGACCGCCTGGGGCCCCCTCGCGCCGAAAGTGGACATGAGCGGCTTCCTTTCGTCGTGCCAGAGCGCTTGCATCGCCGAAGGGCGCGCGGCTCCCGACTGCGCGACCGGCTGCCAATGCGTCGCCGACGCTATCGAGCGCTCGGGCGACGCCGACCGGCTGGCGACGCTCAGCGCCGAGCGCAGGGCCGAGCTCAAGCGGCTCGCCGACGCCTGCATGGGGCGGTAGGGCGCGCCGCGGATGGCCGACGAACACCGGCCTCGATCAGCCGAAAAGCGAAGCGTGCGAACGCCCGATTTGTCCCGATCGGCGGAAAGCATGGTACAACGGCGACGAGAGCCGCGCCTTCGGCAAGCGCTTCTTCGACAAGACCGGCGCCATGCCGACTTACAATCACGCCGCCTACTACTCGGCGACGATGACCTACCTCACGCGGTCAAGGCGGTCGGCGCGACCGACGCCGACAAGGTGATGGACGAGCTGCGCAAGACCACAGTCGACGACATGTTCACGAGCGACGGCGTCATCCGCCCCGACGGGCTGCTGCAGCATTCGATGTACGTGATGCAGGTGAAGGCGCCCGCGGAATCAAAAGGGCCGTGGGACTATTACAAGCTCGTCAAAACAATGTCGGGCGAAGAGGCGTACGGATCGCTCGCCGACTCGACCTGTCCGCTGGTCAAGAAATAGCAGGCTCATGCGCGGCCTTGAAACTATGGCCGCGCCGACGTCTCGGCGACGATCGCAAGCGGCAGAACCTCGACCGTTCCGCCCGATACCCGCTTGGTCTCCTCGGTATAGGCTTTGAAGAAATCGCGACTCTGGAGCGCCTTCCCCGCTTCGTCATCCGCCGTGGCGGCGAGGTGGTAGTACTCGCCCGAGCCGTTGTCCGCTTTCATGCAGCGATAGGAAATCCGGCCGTTCAATGTCGCGTCCGCCTCGACGGCGGCGATGAACCGCCCGATCTGCTCGCGCCAGGCCGCCTCGGATCCGTCCTTAAAGCGATATTTGATGAGAAAGTGTTTCATTGGGCCCTCCTGCGCGCCCGGACTGTCGTTCGCCCGGCCGCGGCGTCAAACTTGCGCCGGCGCTGGCGTTGCCGCAAGTATGGACAAAAATGATAGTGTCAAATAATCG
>JBAUXQ010000579.1:0-3313 GCA_049584355.1 Roseiarcus sp.
ACGAGCTCGGCCGGGCGGCGGAGGCGCCGGCGCGCGCGGTGCGGGTGGCGCTGCTCGAACTCGAGCTCGCCGGGCGGATCGAATTTTCCGGCGATCGCGTCGCCCTGCGCGCGACTGCGGACGAAAGATGAGCCGAACGACGCCTCAGTCGAACGAATTGCTCGCGTGAGGCTGGCGAATTGCAGATTCGGCGGCATAGGATTCTTCGGCTTCGGCTTCCGCGTTGGCTTCGTGCTCGGCCTCGGCGACAGCGTTGATGCGAACAAAGAGTTCGCTTTCCGCTTTCGCCATCCCAAGGAAATAAGCCAAGAGGTCCAGTCGCGCCGCGACCGCCATGGCTTCGAGCTGCGCGGTCATGTCGGTGATATAATGCGCGACGTCGAGCGCTTCCTGCGCTACGACGCCGCGAGACGGATCGTCGGCTCGCCTCGGTAGCCTCGCGGGAGCGCTCTTTCCAGCTCTCCCATGTTCGCCGCGCTTTCGTCGCGGGAAACCCAAATCGTCTGCCATCGTATAGACAGTCCATTCGGAAGAGTGAGCAGACACCCTCCGATTCCCCGCTCGCGCCGTAACGACCCCCTTCGACGTCGTCGTCACGGCGACTCGGGCTTGCCCCTTGTTTGCAGTGTATAAGACGCTTATTTCTGCGCTGAACACAAGTCATTCTCGGTCATGATGGGGTGGCCCGACATCCACATTAATGTTGAGAACCGCCCCACGAACGCTCAGTCCCGAGGTCGGGACAGACCCGCAAGCCGGTCCAACGCGCCCTGCAAAATATAAGCGGCGGCCATTTTGTCGACGACTTCCGCCCGCCTGGCGCGCGAAACATCGTTCGCGATGAGCGACCGGGTCACGACAGCGGTTGAGAACCGCTCATCCCAGAATACGATCGGCAGACGGGTCTGCTTCGCTAGATTTCGGGCGAAAGCCCGCGTCGATTGGGCGCGGGGACTGTCGCGCCCGTCGAGATCGAGCGGCAGCCCGAGGACGATCCCGGCAATATCGAACTCGGCCAAGATCGCGGTCAGCGCGTCGGCGTCCCGCGCGAAGGCGGCGCGCCGCAGGGTCTTTAACGGCGAAGCAAGGCGGCGCTCGATGTCGGAGATCGCAAGGCCGATCGTCTTGGCTCCGAGATCGACGCCGATCAAGCGCGCCTTGACGGGAAGGCTCTTGGCGAGGTCTTCGATCGCGATCGGGCCGGGCATGGCCGCGAGCGGCTATCACGGCGCGGCGATGAAGTCGATCAAAGGGCGGTCGTGAGCGGGACCTGACTTCCGTTTCCGAGCCGTTGCGCCAAGCTTTGGCGTTTGCCAGCAAAATACCGGCGATGTATAGGGGCGCGCCCGCGTTTCCGGGCATGTTCGGGAGCTTTTGATGTCCGTCGATCTCAACGCCGTTCGCCGCATCGCGCACCTCGCGCGCATCGAGGTGACCGAAGCGGAGACGCCGCATCTGCAAAGCGAAATCAACGCCATTCTCAAGTTCGTCGAGGCCCTCGACGCGGTGGATGTCAGCGGCGTCGAGCCGATGACCTCGGTCATTCCGATGCGCCTGCCGATGCGCGAGGACGTCGTCACCGATGGCGGCATCGCGCCGCTGGTGCTCGCCAATGCGCCGGTGACCGAGGACGGGTTCTTCGTCGTTCCCAAAGTGATCGAGTGACCGGCGACTGCACGGCGTCCGGCTTCAAGGACTCAATTTGACCGATCTGACCTCCCTGACGCTCGCCGAAGCGCGCGATCGTCTCAAATCCCGGGCGGTGTCCAGCCTGGAGATCAGCAAGGCTCATCTTGAGGCGATCGAGCGCGCCAAGATGCTCAATGCGTTTGTCGCGATGACGGCGGACAAGGCGCTTGAGATGGCGGAGGCGAGCGACGTCCGCCTCGCCAGGGGGGAGGGTGGTCCGCTCGAGGGGCTGCCGATCGGAGTCAAGGATCTCTACGCCACCCGAGACGTGCACACCCAAGCTTGCAGCCACATCCTGGATGACTTCAAGCCGCCTTACGAATCGACCGTCACCGCGAATCTGTGGCGCGACGGCGCGGTGATGCTCGGCAAGCTCAACATGGACGAGTTCGCCATGGGCTCGTCGAACGAGACGTCCTGTTACGGGCCCGTCGCTTCGCCCTGGTTGCCGCCGAACTGGAGCCGCGACCGGGCGCGAGCGGCGCTTTCATCCGGCAAGCGCGGCCTCCTCACGCCGGGCGGCTCGTCCGGAGGCTCCGCGTCCGCCGTCGCCGCGCGCCTCTGTCTCGCCGCGACCGCGAGCGACACCGGCGGCTCGATCCGCCAGCCCGCGGCCTTCACCGGCATCGTCGGCATCAAGCCGACCTACGGCCGTTGCTCGCGGTACGGGATGGTCGCCTTCGCGTCATCGCTCGATCAGGCGGGACCGCTCGCGCGCACCGTGCGCGATGCAGCGATCATGCTGCGGTCGATGGCTGGGCCCGACGCCAAGGATTCGACCTGCTCGCCAGCCCCTGTTCCCGATTACGAAGCCGCCGTCGGGCGCTCGGTGAAGGGCATGAAAATTGGCGTGCCGAAGGAATATCGCCTCGAGGGCATGAACAGTGAAATCGAAGCGCTCTGGACGCGCGGGGCCGAATGGCTTCGCGCCGCTGGCGCGAGCGTCGTCGAGGTCAGCTTGCCCCACACGCCCTATGCGCTGCCCGCTTATTATATAGTCGCGCCGGCGGAAGCCTCGAGCAACCTCGCCCGATATGATGGGGTGCGCTACGGCCTGCGCGAGCCGGCCGCCGATATTGTCGAGCTTTACGAGAAGACCCGCGCCAAGGGCTTCGGGGCGGAAGTGCGCCGGCGTCTCATGATCGGCACCTATGTCCTCTCCGCCGGTTATTATGACGCCTACTACGTGCGGGCGCAGAAAATTCGAACCCTCATCAAGCGGGACTTCGAGCGCGCTTTCGCCGACGGCGTCGACGCGATTCTGACGCCCGCGACTCCGTCCGCGGCGTTCGGGATCGGCGAGAAAGGATCGGAGAACCCGGTCGAGATGTATCTCAACGACGTCTTCACCGTGACCGTCAACATGGCTGGCCTGCCGGGACTGGTCGCGCCCGCGGGCCTTTCGAGCGAGGGCCTGCCGCTCGGGCTGCAGCTCATCGGCCGTCCGTTCGACGAGGAGACGCTCTTCGCCCTCGGCGAAACGATTGAGCAGGCCGCCGGCCGAACCACGCTTCCTGAGCCGTGGTGGGAATGAGGCGCTGGCGCCCAATTTCATGAATATCGAACGAGATAAGGGTCATCGGGATGGCGACAAAGCGGAGAAGCGCAAGCCTCATCAAAGGCG
>JBAUXQ010000580.1:0-1690 GCA_049584355.1 Roseiarcus sp.
GGTCGGACTGGTGGCGCCGATCGAGGGCGTGCCCAAGCGCGTCGCCGGGGTCGCGCTCGCCGCCTCGCACGCCGTCATTGCCCCCGACGCCATCCGCGCCTTCCTTGGCGCGAGTGAATCCGCGCCCGTCGGCGCGGCCGACCTCAGCGCCGGCGACATCGCCGCGCGCGAGAAGGAGGCGCTGTTTGCACTCTATTGCGGGAGCTAGTCGACGCCGGGTTCCGCCGACGCGTCCCAGCACCAGATCGTCTTCAGTCCCGCGTTGCTCCCGCCGTCCCGGAGTCCGGGACGTGGGCGATGATGCTGGATCGGCTTCGCCGGGCTGGGCTACCCGGCGCTCCGCCGGCCGAGAGACAAACGTGGGCTTGTGCGAAATCTGATGAAGTAGGGCGCGTCTGCGGTTGCAGAGCGGCCACCTACCCGTCCATGTCCCATTTCTCGGCGCTCGCGCCGGCGAGTTCGCGCACCCGCTTCTCGTCCGCGCCGAACGTCCGCGCGTCGCCCTCGTAGACGATCCTCCCGTCGTCGAGCACATAGGCGCGGTCGGCGATCTCGACCGCGGCGCGCACGTTCTGCTCGACTAGGAGGACCGAGACGCCCTCCCGCCGCGCCGCGACGACAATTTTGAACACATCCTCGACGATCAACGGCGCGAGGCCCTGCGAGGGCTCGTCGAGCATGAGCAGCTTCGGATTCAGAATCAGGGCGCGCGCGATCGACAGCATCTCCTGCTCGCCGCCCGAGAGCTGGGCGCCCTTGTTGGTTCTGCGCTCGGCGAGGCGCGGGAAGGCCTCGTAGACGCGCTTGACCGTCCACGGGCCGGGCCGCTCGACCGGGACCAGGAGGTTCTCGTCCACAGTCAGATTCGCGAAGATGCGTCGCCCCTCCGGCACATAGCCGACGCCGGCTTCGGCGATCCGGTAGGGCGGAAATCCGGTCACATCGGCGCCGAACAGCGCAACGCTGCCGGTGCGCGGCCGGGTGAGGCCGATCAGGCAGCGCAAGGTGGTCGTCTTCCCCGCGCCGTTGCGGCCGAGGAGCGCGACGATCTCGCCCTCGCGCACTTCGAGGCTGACTCCGTGGAGGACATGGCTCTTGCCGTAGAAAGCATGGATGGCGTCGGCTCGAAGCGCAATCATGCCGCCGCCTTGCCGAGATAGGCGGCCTGAACCTTGTCGCTGTCGGCGATCTCCTGCGGCGCGCCCTCAGCGAGCACTCTCCCCTCGGCCAGCACCATGATGCGGTCGGCGAGGTTGAAGACGACCCGCATATCATGCTCGATCAGCATGATCGTCAGCCCCTCCTGCCGATGCAGGCGCCGGATCAGCCGCGCGATGTCATAGGTCTCCTGATCGCCCATCCCCGCTGTCGGCTCATCGAGCATGAGAAGGCGGGGGCGTAGCGCCAGCGACATCATGATTTCCGCCGCCCGCTGGTCGCCGTGCGACAGCGCCCCGGCGCGCACGTCGCTCTTGTCGGCCAAGCCGCCCATGTCCAGGAGCTCGGCGACGCGCGCTGCGACGGCCGCCCGCGCCTGGGCCCCGAGCCAGGGCCTCAGGCGGTAGCCGGCTGCGATCTCGGCCGCGACGCGGATGTTGTTGGCGACCGAGAGCTCGGGAAAAATCTCGGTGATCTGGAAGGTCCGCGCCATCCCGCGACGCACGCGCTCTTCGGGCGGAAGCGCGGTGAT
>JBAUXQ010000581.1:0-3665 GCA_049584355.1 Roseiarcus sp.
GTGCGGCGGGTCAGCATGCGCAGTCTCCCAATGGTCAAAGTCGAATTGTCGTCTTAGGCGGCGACCGGCGAAGGCGCGCCCGCGGGCGCGTCGATCCGCGCGTCCCCGCCCGCTTCCCTGGCGTCCATGCCGTAGAGTTCCTGCGCGGCGGCGTCGTTGAGCTCGCCTGGCGCGCCGTCGAAGACCACGCGGCCGTTGGCCATGCCAACCAGCCGGTCGCAATAGGCGCGCGCAACCTCGAGCGAATGCAGATTGCAAAGCACGGTCAGGCCGAAATGGCGATTGATGCGCATGAGCGCGTCCATGACGATGCGAGTGTTGCGCGGGTCGAGCGAAGCGATCGGTTCGTCGGCAAGAACGATCTCCGGCTCCTGCACCAGCGCCCGGGCGATCGCGACGCGCTGCTGCTGGCCGCCGGAGAGATTGTCGGCGCGCTGGCTGGCGAGCGGGGCGATGTCGAGCTGTTCGAGCGCCGACAGCGCCAGCGCAATATCTCGTTCCGGCCAGAGCTGCAGAACGGACCGCAATGTCGACGTATGGTTGAGGCGCCCGATCAGCACATTGGTCAGCACGTCGAGCCGCCCGACCAGGTTGAACTGCTGAAAGATCATGGCGCAGCGGGCCCGCCAGGCGGCGAGCGCGACGCCACGCAGGCGGGTGACGTCGATGTCGTTGAAACGGATCGCGCCCGAGCTCGGCTGCTCGAGCCGGTTGATCATGCGCAGAAGCGTCGATTTGCCGGCGCCTGAACGGCCGATGACGCCGACGAACCGGCCGGGCTCGATTGTCAGCGACACGCTGTCGACCGCGGTTTTCGCGCCGAACTGGCGCGAGAGACCTTCAATGGACAGCATCACCGGGCCCTTCTCGCAAACGAAGTAAGCTCCGTTCGCGACAGACTCGTGACGGTCGCTGGAGCCCGCTTGCGCATCAGCTAGCGAGATCGCCGCGTTGTGGACAGAGGGCGCCCGAGGCGCTTCGAACGCGGCAATTCATTGCCGGGCGCGCGATCCCCTGGCGGTCGCCCTATCTTTGCGCCGATCTGGGCGGGATCATTTCCAGGCCACGAACATCAGCACCCCCGCTCCGACGATCGTCGCCATCGAAACGAGGTAGGCGGCCTGAAGCGTGACGGTCTTCCAATAGAGCAGCCTGGATAGGAGCGCGCAGCGAGCCGGCAGGTCCTCGACTTCAAGCACCGGATCGGTGATGAACTCGAAATCCTCCGGCGTCGAATTGCGCCAGATCGGGAAGCGCCTGCGGCCCGCGCGGGGAAAGCGTGGATAGACGGATAGGAGGAGACAGAAAAAAATAACGATGAACGGCGCCAGCAGCACCGGCACTTTGAGATACCATGGATAGTGGGCGCGGAACCCCAAAACCGTGCCCATCATGATCGCGACAAAGAGCACCGCGATGTTCGCCTTGATGTCGCTGAGGCGAATGGAATCGCCGTAGCCGGCGATCAGATTGCGCAGCTGGGCGTTGCGGTCCCTGGCCATCAGCGGCCCCGCGACTCAAGCGGCCGAGCGCGCCGAGGAAGCGAATGGATCATCGCCGCGGACCTCGCTCAAGCATACCACACGTACATCAGCAGGAAGATGGTGAAAACAATACTCACCATCGACACAATGAAACTGACTCTGATGTATTGGGTTTTCCACCACAGCAGTTCTGACAGAACCGAGCAGCGCAGTTTTAACTGCTCGATCTCGTCCTCGGCCTCCACGACGTTGGCGAAATCGCTGACCGTGGCGTTGCGCGAGACGATGAAATGTTTAGCGCCACGCTTGGGATAGCGCGGGATGAGCACCGCAAACAGGCACAGGTACACGATCAGGAACGGCAGCATGACAAAGGGGATGGGCAGATATTTGGGAAAGTTCGTGTAATTGCCCAGCACCGGACCCATCATGAAGGCGACAAACAGGATCGCGATGTTGGCCTTGAAATCGCTGGCCCGAATTGCATCGGTGTATCCGGCGATCAGGCCGCGATAGGCTTGAGCAGGATCGGCAACGTTCTTATTCATCCGAAAGTCGGACGCTCCACAAGGCCACTGGGGACGGCCTGCCCGCGCCGATGCCGGGCCTCGGCCCTCCGAGTCCGTCGGCCCGAA
Organism: Roseiarcus sp.; assembly: GCA_049584355.1. GTDB lineage: Bacteria > Pseudomonadota > Alphaproteobacteria > Rhizobiales > Beijerinckiaceae > Roseiarcus. Next base: position 2,120 of record JBAUXQ010000581.1, read on the forward strand.
TTGGCGTCAACTCCGACGCCCTGTCAAGATCAGTTGAATCTCGGCCCGCGCCGTCGCGGCCTGACCGGTAAACCCCGCCCCGTCAAGCGCGCGCCGTCGCGCCATGGCGTTGTTCAGACTGCGCTCTTCAACGCCGCCGGCCGCACGGAAGATGCGAGGACGCGCTTCGATTTGAGTCGCTGGCGAAATCTGCAAGTTGGCTGGACGGAAGGCGAGCCGGCTCCGGGATCAGAAGCCGAAGAATTCGCGGCGCAGCGCGTCTTCGTAAAGGCGCTTCCGGAAGTCGGCTTCTTTGTGCAGCTTATGCTCGCGAAAATGGGCCGCCTCCCATTGATCGAGCTCGGCGACATTGTGGTTGCCTGAGGCGAGGTCCTCCTCCTCGCGGATCCCTTTCACCCACGCGTCGACCGCAGCCTTGTAGGCGGCCTGCAATTCGTCCAGTTCCTGCTGAAGGTCCGCTGAAATATCCGACATGGGCGCTCCCTGCTCATCTTCGATTAGCGTCCCATTATGAACAATAGACGACACTCAGATCGATTGGGAAGCCCACCCTGAACCCTTGCTCTTCGCCAGGAGCGGGGTCGGGCGCAAGCTGGAACGTGGTGCAAAAACAAAGGCGGCCGCCTTTGGACGGCCAGTATCCGCTGGAAAAACCGCAGAGTGACAGGAGCCTCGTCAATTCCGCCATCGCTTTCGTTGCCGAGGACCGGAATCTGGCTTACGCCACAGCCAATATGGAGAGCCTGACCGAGGGTCGGGGTGTGTCTGCGTTTGGCGCGAGGGCAATGCGGACAAACCCACGCTGGGTCGGATTTCGATCGTCGCTGTCGCGCGGCATTCGTTAGGCCCAGCAATCGCGACCGGAACGCGAGACTGTCAGTTAAAATTGGAGAACATCGGAGATCGCGATGAGTTTCCTACAAGGCTTTGAGCACGACTGCTTCATCAGCTATCGGCATCTCGATGATGTTGGCCTCGACGGCATGCAGGGCCACGGCTGGGTTACTCGGTTTTATAAGGCGTTCGAGGCGACATTAAACCAATGTCTTGGACAACCGTCTGCAGTCTTCCTTGACCCGCAGCTCGACGGCGGCTCAGAGCTCGCTCCCGCACTGCGTCAAATCGTTTGCGCTTCGGCCGTTCTGGTGCCGATCGTCTCGCCTGGGTATCTGAACTCACCGAAATATTGCGGCGAGGAGGTCAATTCTTTTCGAGAACAGGCAAAACTGCAGGGGCGCTGGTCCGTCGGCAACAGCGTCCTGGCGGTCAGGAAAGTCGTAATCCAACCCCTCGAAAACGACTATCACAACCAGTATCCCGTGGACGAGCCCGGCTATTGGTTCTTCGAAATCGACCCGGTGACCAAGAAGTCTCGGAAGTTCGAAGTCGGCTCGGACGGATTCCTCAACAGGTTGAGCCAGCTCGCGGACGACACCGCGAAATTTCTGACGACGCTCCAGGCGCAGCGTCAGTCAAAATCGACCTCGATATCAGTGAAGGACGCAAATGCGACGAAGAAGGAAATCCTGCTCGCTTGCGACGCGTC
>JBAUXQ010000582.1:0-3354 GCA_049584355.1 Roseiarcus sp.
CCTGAAGCTCATCGATCCCCAACGCCCCGCCAAACGTCGCGTTCTTCACAGTCGACTGGATTGCTTCGTCGCGACAGCCTGTCGCAAGACGGGCGTCTCTCGGCGCCCTGCGGCTTCTCGCATTGACGGCTCGGCACGATCGAAAACGGCTCATTCAAGGCGGGCGTAACCGGCCGCCGCTGCGCCGCGCTCGATCTCGGCCACGCGATCATAGTCTGCGGGACTGGACGGACGTGCGCCCCTAAGGCCGAGCGCCGCGCGCGCTTCCGCAAGGTCCGGGTCGGCCAGCGCGGCGAACAGCGCCTGGCGCACCGCGGCGATGGTCGTAGCCCCAAGGCGAGCGTTGGCGATGAAAGGCAGGCTCGGCGAGCGCGGGCTCTCGGCGACGACCGCGACGCGCTCGATGAGCTCGGGGCGGCCGCGGGCGAGAAGCGCGAAGCTCACGCAGTCGATTGCGGCGAGATCGGCGCGGCCCTCGGCGACCGCCGCTACGCTCGCCTCGTGCGATCCGGTGACCACGATTGCGCGAAAAAAAGGCGCCCGGCCCGCGATCGGAGCGATCGTGGCTCGAAACAGATTCATGCCGCTGTTGCTGTCATGAGCATTGAGCCCGGCCGTCGCGCCGCGAAACTCCGCCAGCGCCCGGCGCGCCTCGCTCGCGCGGCGGATAATGAAGCTTCGGTGCAAACCCTCTTCGCAGCCGGGAAACCCATATATCGGGGCCGCGATCAGCGCGACCGCGTCCTTGAGTCCTGTGACATACGGATAGCCGCAGGTCTGGCCGAACACGAGGCCGGGATCACGCCATTGGGCATCGAGATCGGGCCCACGGGTCAGCGCTTTCGGCGCTTCGACGCCGGCCTCAATGATCCGAGCGGCCATCGCCGCCCACAGCGCGTCATTGGCCGGGGCAGTCCATGGGAAGTCGTACATCGGCAGGACTGCGATCGGCGCCGCGCCGCTCACTCGGCCGGCTGGCCCCAACCCGGGTGAATCGGCTTGTCGTGCCGCGTCACGAGATAGCGCCGCGCGACGTCGAAATAGCTGTTGTAGACAAGACCGCCGTTGCCCTTAATCAGCGCGGCGCGATTGAGGCGATAGAATTTCGGGACTTGGTACCAGGGCAGTCTGCCGCGCAGGTGATGCGCGGCATGCAGGTTGTTGAACAGGAAAAGCGGCCCAAGAATCCTAGCGTTCTCGACGATCGCCGTTCGCTTGCCCACCTCCCGCTCGGCGCGATGCTCAGCGAAAGAGCGAATCAGCGCGAGGCTCACGCCGGGATACACAAAGCACGCGACATAGAGCCAGAACGGCATCCCGCAGACGCCGATCACCCAGGCAAGCACGACCGCGCACTCGACCAGGTGCCGCGCGACGATCGCGCGCGTTCTGCCCTTGCCGCGCCGGACGTCGCGAGCCAAGAAGCAAACGAAACGCGAGATTGTCCAAGCTGGACCGAGGATCAAGCGCCCGAGCAGCGTCGACTGCGCGGCAACGAGAGCGCGCCCAATCGGCCCTAACGCTCCCCACTGATGCTGCGCCCAATAATAGCTCTCAGGATCATCGAGCGGGTCGGTCAAATTCTCATCGCGGTGGTGGGCGAGGTGGGTCGAACGGTAGATCGCATAAGGAAGCCACAGCGATAGCGGCCAGCAGCCGATCGCCTCGTTGACCCTGCGCTTGCGGGTCGGGTGACCGTGAATGGTCTCGTGCTGAAGGTTGAGTTGCCACGCGATGAGCCAAGCGCCTATCGCCGTCAGGACCCACCACGGCAGGCTGCGGTAGAAATACGTCGTCAGAAGCCACGACGAGTAGATGACGGCGGCAAGCAGCCCGGTCGGCCACTCAATGTGGCGCTTCAGTGGCGGAAGTTCGACTATCTCCATCAGCGGCGCCCCAGCTCACGCGCGGCAAATCACCCGGCCCCGAATCGATAATAGGGCCAACTCCTGCGCCCGCAACCATTATTTTACTATTATCCCCTAAATCGATAGACAAATCACGTCAAGCGCCACGGGCTTCGCCATTCGCCGCGGCGAGCGCGCCGGGCTCGAGCTCGCAGTAGAGCAGCCGCCCGGGATCCACGGGGCCCGGCAGCGTTATGCAGCCGGCAGGAACGCCTTGAAACCCCATTCGTCCGTAGTATGATTCCGGGCCGACCAGGATGACAAGCTTCCAGCCAGCGGCCTTCGCCGCCTCGAGCGAACGCGCGACCAGCGCTTCGCCGATGCCCTGGCTGCGGAACACCGGCTCGACGATCAACGGCCCGAGCAGCAGGGCCGAGGCGCCGCCGATGTCGATCGGGGTCATGGCCGAGGCGCCGACCAGGAGCGTGCCGACGCGGGCGACGAAGCGCAAGCCCGGGTCGGCGTCCGTCGTCTCGCGGATGCGATAGGCGGTGCGAGCAAACCGGCCGGGGCCGAAGACGCGTTCGTTGAGCCGTTCGATCGCCTCGGCGTCGTCGTCCGCCGCCGGCTCCAGGATAAGGGGGAGGTCGGGCATCGCCCCGGCTCTAGCACGTTCATGGGCCGCGGCGGCAACGCGTTGGTCTCAGGACCCGACCAGATTGGGGTCGCGCCAGGCGCGTTCGAACGGCAATCGCCACGCGTGCGGAGCGATCAGCTGATAGATCGACTGCGGCCCCCAGCTGCCGGGCGCGTAGATCTTCACCGGCGGCGGCGAATCGATGAGCGGCGCCGACACTTCCCACAGCCGCTCGATGCCGTCGGCCGAGCAGAAGAGGGTATGATCGCCGCGCATGGCGTCGAGGATGAGGCGCTCGTAGGCCTCGAGCACGTCGCCGCCCATGCCGGTCTCGTGCATCGCGAACTGCAGACTCTGCTTGTTGAGCCGCATGCCTGGACCCGGCTTTTTGCCATAGAACGACAACGACACCTTGGACTGGTCGGCGAGATCGAAGGTGAGGTGGTCGGGCCCTTGCGAACTGATGCCTGAATCGTGCGGGAACATGCTCTTCGGCGGTTCGCGGAAAGCGATCGAGATGATCCGCTGGCCCTCGGCCATCCGCTTGCCGGTGCGCAGGTAAAACGGCACGCCCGCCCAGCGCCAGTTGTCGATGAAGCATTTGAGGGCGATGAAGGTCTCGGTATCGGACTCCGGATCGACGCCTTCCTCCTTCTTGTAGCCGATGAACTGCCCGCGCACGACGTGGCCCGGTTCGATTGGCGTGAGGGAGCGGAACACCTTGTTCTTTTCCTCGCTGATCGGCCCGGGCGCGAGCGATGTCGGCGGCTCCATCGCCATGAATCCCAGGATCTGGAACAGGTGGGTGACGACCATGTCGCGATAGGCGCCGGTCTGCTCGTAGAAGCCGGTGCGCTTGCCGAGGTCGAG
>JBAUXQ010000583.1:0-11028 GCA_049584355.1 Roseiarcus sp.
TCTCGATCCTGCAGGGCGTGACGCTCGGGGGCACCGGCAAGGAGACCGGCGACCGGCATCCCAAGATCCGCCACGGCGTCCTGATCGGCGCGGGAGCGAAGATCCTCGGCAACATCGAGATCGGCTATTGTGCGCGCGTCGCTGCGGGGTCGGTGGTGCTGGCGACAGTGCCGCACAACAAGACAGTCGCCGGGGTCCCGGCGCGCATCGTGGGCGAAGCGGGCTGCGCCGAGCCGTCGCGCGACATGAACCAGATCCTCGCCGAGAAGGCGCTCGAGGCGTAGGCGCGCCCCTTCTCCCCGCAAGCGGGGAGAAGGTTGGGATGAGGGGCTGGGCCAGGGAACGCGCCGTGGGAATGTCGGCGCGCGCAGAAAGTCGAGCGCTCCGATCGCAGTTGAAATCAGGGATCGCGGTCCATTCCCGTCTTGCAACGCGGCGCCCCTTCGTGGCAGAGGCTCGCGCGCGGCTCTCGAGCCGGGGAGACATCATGGACAAAGCCGAGATCGTGAAACTGAGGGAGTTCCTGCGCCGTTCCTTTGGCGCGCCGGCGCTTCAGGTTGCGCCGAATTCGAAGTCCGCGGAGGCGGCCGACGTCTCGCTCGGCGAACGCAAGCTCGGGACGATCACGGTCGACGACGAGGACGGCGACCGCTCGTTCGCGTTCGCGATGAAAGTGCCGGTCGGCCGTCCCGTGATCCAGGACTATCTTCGCCGGCTGTTCGAGAACGACAAGCTGACCGTCGCCGGGCGGCTCAAGAAAACCGACTCGGTCGAACTCAACAATGGCCCCGATTTTCTCGGCGTCATCTCCGCTGACGATCAAGACGGCTCGACCTTCACCCTGCAAATGGCGATCCTGGACGTCGATCTCGACGACGAGGAATAGGCGATGCCCCTCTATTCCCTCGACGGCCGGCGGCCGACCCTGCCGGCCGAAGGCCGCTTCTGGATCGCTCCTACCGCCTGCCTGATCGGCGATGTTCGGGTCGGGATCGACGTCGGGATCTGGTTCGGCGCCACCTTGCGCGGCGACAATGAGCCGATCGTCATCGGCGCGCGCGCCAACATCCAGGAATCCTGCACCCTGCACACCGACATGGGTTCGCCGCTGACGGTCGGCGAGGACTGCACCGTCGGCCATAATGTCATCCTGCACGGCTGCACGATTGGCGAGGGGTCGCTGATCGGCATGGGCTCGGTCGTTCTCAACCGCGCCAGGATCGGCCGCGGCTGTTTGGTCGGCGCCGGCGCGCTGGTGACCGAGGACAAGAGCTTCGACGATTTTTCCCTCATCATGGGCTCGCCCGCCAAGGCGACCCGGACGCTGGACAAGGACGCGATCGCGGCCCTTCGCTTCTCCGCCGCCCACTATGTCGAGAATTGGCGCCGGTTCGCGAAGGCGCTGAAACCGATCGACGCTGACGTTTGACCGGCCCTCGCGCGGCGCCGTTACGCGACCGACCTGAGGCGGCCTCGAAGGACGCTCCAGTGCGCGCTGAGCGGCGGCAGGGACCCAGCGTCAGAGCGTAGTGTCTTCGGTGAAGTCATCGGCGGGAAACGGGCGCATGAACTCGACCGCGATCCCGAGGTCGAGGTGACGCACGACCTGGGCCTGGGTCGAGCCGACGACGACGCGCGCGCCGAGCGGCGGCTGGAAGTCGACGCGGAGCGCCGCCCCCGAGATCGAGATATCGATCAGGCTGGCGGTGAATTCGCGTCCGTTGGCGAGCCTGAGGATCGTATATCGGTCGCGCGGCGCGATGCGTTCGTGGCGCCGGTCCTCGGGCAGCCCGAGCGATTGGCGGTTTGCAAGCCACGTCAATTGATCGGCGAGCTTCTCGCGCTTGGCCGGCGGCAAGGTCATCTGGACCGCGAACCCGCTAGGGAAAGTCCGCGCCACCCGGCCTTCGATTCGGCCGATCTGGTTGAGGTAGGCGACGATGCGTTCGCCGGGCTGAACCCCGGCTTCGGACGAGAACGCGATGCCGCCGGGAGAGGCGTCGACCGATTCGCAGTCGAATTCCAGGCGGTCGGAGCGCATGAACCGTCCCGCCAGGCGCACCTTGACGCGCTGATGGCGCCGGCGCTCCAGCGGCGCCGGTTCCGCGATGCTCCATGCCAGGGCGCCCATGGCGGCGTGCTCCTCGGATTCTCGACGCCGGCCGCATGCGGTCGTTGACGCGATAGGGTTCGCGAGCAAGCCGGCGCCAGCGTCCTAACCTTAACGGAGAGGGATTAAGGCGCTGTTACGGGCCGCATGTTCGGCGCCATCAGGTCATTCGGCGTTCGCCGGAATAGACAAAGAGGTGCTTGTAGCGCCTCGGCGGGTTGCGGAGCGAAAAGCCGGCCGGCGCTGCGCCATCCCCCGCCGACCCGGGGCGGGACGGCGGATCGAGCGCGCGCAGCGAAGTCAGCGTGATCGCCCCCGCGCCGACGAGCCCGATCCACGACGGCGCGGCATGGACGGCGAAGGCGCCGAGAACGCGCGAATGGGTCTGTCCGTGGTGACGAAGCGGCAGGAGAATGGCCTCGATGCCCACCGCCCCGAGGCCGGCCGGCCGGGCCTCGGCGCCGATGAGGAACGGCTGCGCTTCGTCGGCGACGCAATGAAGGATCGAATCGAGATCCTTGCGATCGGCGTCCCGCCAAAGCTCGAGAAAGGAGAGGCCCCTCAGCTCTTTGAGGAAGATCGCATTGGCCCTCGACCCGGCGATCCGGAACGGGAACCCGCGCCCCTCATCGAAATCGAGCACGAACGTATCGGCGAGCACGCCGCGGATCGCGCTCGGGTCGACATCGTTGCGCTCGGGCGCGCTGCGCGCTCCCCTGAGCCGGTTCCAGTACGCATGGAGCTCCATGGTGACGGCGAGCTTCACTTGAACCCCCTGCGATCGCGCCCTGAGGCCTGTCCCGGAATGGGACGGCCTTTGAGCCGTTGGCGACGGCTTGCGCAAGACGAGGCAGGGACCATGCCATTCCGTGGCGGAAGCACCCACGCGAGCGACGCTCGGCAAGGAGGCCGGCGCTTTACCTCGAGCTAACCATGGCGTCGTCCGGCTCGTCCGGAATCGGGACAAGTCAATGCGTTGAGTCCGGATCGCGCGATTTGGCCGGGTCGGAGGTCTGGACGCAGATGGGTGGGTCAACGAGCGGCTCAGAACGAGAGGTCCCGGTTCACCCCGACGCTCCGCGCCGCTGCGACGATCGACGCCCAAGCCTCGTTCGGCAGCGGTACGCCGGTCGCCGTGCGTTTTGCGCGCTCGGCCCGTTCCGGTTCGCCAGGGGTCATGACCGCTTTTCCCGGTATCGCTTTGGCGCGTTGGAACCAGTCGAGATAGCGGGTCATATCGGCGTCGAAGACATGTGAGGGGTCGACCTGCCTGGGGTCGACGTAGAATGAGAACATGCCATTGGAAAATCTGCGGTCCGGTCCGGTTGCGCCGTTGCCGGTCAGCGAGCCGCCGATCAGCTCGCAGATGAGCGCAAGACCGGAGCCCTTATGCTCGCCGAAGGCGCGGATTGCGCCGGGGCCGCGGGCGTAATTGCGCGGGTCGTCGGCGGTCAACGGCCCATAGAGCAGCGTGGGATCGCCGGAGAGAGATCCGTCGGGACCGATCAACGCGTCCGGCGGCAGCGGCTTGCCGCCACGGCTCGCGACATTGACCTTGCCTTCGGCGACCAGCGATGTCGCGAAGTCGAGGACGATGGGCGCGGCGCCTTGGCGCGGAATGCCGGCGCAAAAGGGCGCCGTCGACAGCCGGCGGTCCAGGCCGCCGAACGGCGCGACCAGAATCGAGCCCGCGGCGTTGACGAAATGGATCGAGATCAAGCCGGCCGCGGCGGCGCGCTCCGCCCATTCGCCGACGCGGCCGACGTGGCCGGAATTGCGCAGCGAAATTGCGGAAAGGCCCGTCGCCTTCGCTTTTTCAACCCCGATGTCGACGGCGATTGGCGCGATCGTCTGACCGAAGCCGAAGCGGCCGTCGACGACGGCGATCACTGGCGTATCGACAACACGTTCGATCGATTGGTTGGGAATGAGGTCGCCTGCGCGGACCCGATCAACGTAAGTCGGCACGCGGATAACGCCGTGGCTATCGTGGCCGGTGAGATTGGCGTCGACAAGAGAAGCCGAGACGCGGCGTGCTTCCTCCGACCGGCAGCCGACGCGAGCGAAAATCTCGGCGCAGAACTCGGTCAGGGCGTCGGCGGGAATGTGAATCGTCATGTCGGCGCCTTGGCTTGCGGGCCGCCGAGATAAGCGTCTCGGATTCGCTCGTCGCTCCATAGTGTTGCGGGATCGCCCCCCAGAGCGAGTCGACCAGTCTCCAGCACATATCCCCAGTCCGCCACCTTGAGCGCCATACGCGCGTTCTGTTCGACCAGCAGCACCGTCGTTCCCCGCTTATGAATTTCGGCGATGATCTGGAACACCCCTTGCACAATGACCGGCGCGAGGCCGAGCGATGGCTCGTCGAGCAGCAGCAGGCGAGGCTTGGCCATCAAGCCGCGCGCGAGCGCGACCATCTGTTGCTGGCCGCCCGAAAGCGTCCAGCCGAGCGCCTCGGCGAAGCGCTCGAGGTCGGGAAAGAGACCGAACATCGCGTCGGCGTCGCGCCGGATCGTCGAGCTCGACGCGGCGCTGTTCGAAGCCCCGAGCATGATGTTCTCGCGCACCGTGAGACCGGGAAACACGCGTCGCCCCTCGGGCACGTGGGCGACACCGAGCTTGACGATCGCGCGCGGACCTAACCCTGCGATCGGCTTGCCATCGAGCAGGATCGAACCCGAGCGTGGCGCGACGAGGCCGGAAACCGCGCGCAGCGTGGTCGACTTTCCCGCGCCGTTGGGTCCAAGCAGCGTGACGACTGCGCCCTCCTCGATCAAGAACGAGATGCCGCGCAAGACTTCGATCTCGCCGTAACCGACGCAGAGGTCTTCGACTTCGAGCAGCGCCATCACGCGACTCCAAGATAGGCGGAGACGACGTCAGGCTGACGGAGAACGTCGGCGGTCTCGCCGTCAGCGATCCGCTTGCCGAAATTGAGAACGGTCAGATGTTTCGCCACCCCGGCGATCAAGGTCATATCGTGATCGATGATGAGGATGGTCAATCCTTGCGCGGCGATGCGGTCGAGCAGATCGTGCAACATCCGCTTCTCGCCGGAATTGAGGCCTGCGGCGGGCTCGTCGAGCAGCAGCACGGTGGGATTGGCCGCCAGAGCGCGTGCAAACTCGATCAGGCGCTGGTGCCCATAGCTGAAGCTCGGGATGGTCTCGCTCGCTCGGGCGCCGAGCCCGACAAAATCGAGCGCGGCTTGGGCGCGCAACCGCAACGCCGCAGGGCCTGCGGCGACAAGCGCGTTGCCGTCGCGTTCGGCGCCGATGACGACATTTTCAAGCGCGGTCATCGAGCGGAACAGCCTGATGTTCTGGAACGTGCGCGCGAGGCCGAAGGCGTTGCGCTTATGCGGCGGCATGCCGGTTACTTCGACGCCGTCGACGAAAATTGCGCCCGCGCTTGCGCGATAGAGGCCGGTGACGACATTGAGCGTGGTTGTCTTGCCGCTGCCGTTCGGGCCGATCAACGCATGCACGCCGCCGCGACGCACCTGAAAATCGACGCCGTCGACCGCAGTCAAGCCGCCGAAATGCTTGGTGAGTCCCCTCACCTCCAAAGCGATCGAAGCGCCGGAATCGGCCGGGCGCAGCGTGAACGGCTCGGCAGCCGCCGGCGCGGCGCCCGCTCTGCTCGCGAATAGCCGTCGGACGAAACCCCAGATGCCCTCGGGCATGAAGATGACGATCAGAATGACGGCTGCGCCGTAGATCGCGAGGTAGAGGCCGGGCACGCTCTTGAGAAAGCGCAGCCATTCCGGAATCAGGATCAACAGAATAGTGCCGATCGCCGAACCGATCGGCGAAGCGACGCCGCCGAGCAGCGCCATCGTCAACAGCACGATCGAATCCGAGAAGGCGAACTGATCCGGGCTGATGTAGGAAAAGCCGGCTGCGAACAACCCGCCGCCGAGTCCGCCCAGGAGCGCGCAGAGCGCGAACGCGATCAGCTTGGTTCGGAAGACGTCGACGCCCGCCGCCCCGGCGGCGAGCTCGTTGTCGCGGACCGCGCGCATCGCCCGGCCCAGCCGCGTGTCGGCGAGGCGCCAGACAAGATAGCCCGATAGCGCCAGCACGGCGACGACGAGCGCGAGAAAGGCTTGACCCGACTGGAGCCCGGCGGGACGCGCGATCGAACTGACGCCGTCGGGCCCATGCGTGACGGGGATCGCGTTGATGAGGACGACGGTCAGGATTTGCTGGAAGGAGATCGTGACCATCGCCAGGTAATGCCCGCCGAGCCGCAGCGTCGAAACGCCGAGCCCTGCGCCGGCCGCGGCGGCGAGCGCCATGCCCCCAAGAAGGCAGAGCCAGAAGGGCAGGTGATAGTCGGCGCCGCCGAGGCCGACCGCATAGGCGCCCAAGGCGAAGAACGCAGCCTGTGCGAGATTGATCTGGCCGCAAAGGCCGAGCACGATCGACAGGCCGAAGACCGCGATCGCGTATGTCGCCGCCTGCATCAGGATGTTGGCGACATAGCCGTCGGTCTTGACGCTCGCCGCGAGCGCAACCACCGCGACCGCCGCCAGAGCGTAGAGGATCTGTCCGGCGGCGAAGGCGCGCGAACGGCTCATGCCTTCTCCGCCACCCGTTCGCCGAAAATGCCTTGCGGGCGAAGGGCGAGAAAGAGAATGAGCACGAGAAACGCGAACGCGTCCTTGAACGGCACGGAAATATAGGCGGCGCCGAAGGTCTCGATGATTCCGATCGCGAAACCGCCGAGGATCGCGCCCGCCACGTCGCCGAAGCCGCCGATGATCGTCGCCGCGAACGCCTTCAGCGCGATCGTCGAGCCCATCTGGATCGAGACGAACAGGATCGGCGCGACCAGTATGCCGGCGACGCCGCCGAGCACGGCGCTGTAGACAAACGTAAGCATGATCATCGCCGCGACGGGAATGCCGAGCAGCGCCGCCATTTCCTTGTCCTGGCTCGTCGCCTGCAGCTTTTTGCCCAGCAACGTGTGCTCGAACAGCCAATACTGGAACCCAACCAGGGCGAGGGTCACCGCGATCACGACGAGATATTGGCTGTCAAGATAGACGGGTCCGACCTGGAATCCCGGCGTGTCAAGCCAGCCCGGCAGCACCTGGGGCTGTGGTCCGTAGAGCGCGAGCACGGTGTTGGAGAGGAAAATCGAGGCGCCGATCGTCGAGATCAGCACCGGCAAATATGTTCGATTGCGTAGCGGATAGTAGACGGTGAGATTGAACACGGCGCCGAGCAGCGCCATGCCTGCGATCGCGATCAGAAAGGCGAGCCAGTAGGGCCAGCCGAGATCCACCGCGAACACGACCATCAGATAGGCCGCCACCATCGAGAACTCGCCCTGGGCGAAATTGACGACGCTGGTCGCGCGGAAGATCAGCACGAAACCGAGCGCGACGAGGGCGTAGACGGCGCCGATGCCGATGCCTGCGAAAAGCAGTTGGAGAAAGAAATCCATGCGGCGGCGCTCTCGAACCCCTCTGTCGTCGAACCACAAGCTCCCGAGCTGATCGACCGCCCGGGCGCAAAACACCGTCCTCATGCCTCGAGGCGCCGAAGGCGCGTCTCGAAGGATGCTCCGGAGGCCGCGCGGGCTCGGCGCGTACTCGAGCGTCCTTCGAGGCCCTCCGGGCGCCTCAGGACGAGGCGGTAGGTTCGGAGTTGCTTAAACCACGAAGTTGAGCGCCGCGCTTCAGTCCTTGAACTCGATATGCTTGTCGAAGACGATCACGCCTTTTTCATTGCGCACGATGTTGTAGCCGTGCAGGCCGTCGCCGAATTCGTCGAAATTATATTCGCCCTCGGCGCCCTTGTAGCCCTTGGTCGACAGGATCGCGGCGCGAATCTTGTCGGGGTCGGTCGAGTCGGCCTTGTTGATGGCGGCGCTCAGCACGCCGATCGCGTCATAGGTCCACGAGCTGTAATTGTCCGCCGGAGCTTTCGATACCGCGGCGTAGAGCCTCGCGAACTCCTGGGCTTCAGGGCTCGAATCGATGGCGAAGTCGGCGACCCCATAGGTGCCCCAGAGCGCCGGGCCGGCGAGCCTTACTGCACCGTCGACGGCGATCGAGGCCGAGCCGATCCAGGGCAGCGTCACGCCGAGCTGCCTGAGCTGGCGGGCGAAGATCGCGATGTCGTTATCGAAGGTGAAATACGAGCCGATGATGTCGGCGCCGGAGGATTTGATCGCCAGCACGACCGGCGTGAAATCCTGGCTCTGGTTGGGATAACCCTGGTCGATCGCGACCTTCGCCCCGCTCTTGTCGAGCGCGGCCGATAGCGCCTTGAAGCCGCCGGTCCCGAACGCGTCGGTCGAATGAACGATCGCCCAGTTCTTCTTGCCGAGCGTATCGACGCCGTAAGCGGCGATCACGCGGCCCGAATAGGAATCATTGGGCCGAAAGCGAATGAGCCAGGGATTGCCCATCTTGGTCAGCGCTGGATCGGTGCCGCCAAAGCAAACAGGCTTGCCGGTTTTCAAGATGTCGGCCGCCATGGCGTGATTCTGCGTCGAACGGATCGAGCCGAGGAACGCGACAATGTCGGGTTGCGCGGCGAGCTTGGAGAAGGCCAGCACCGCGCCCGGATTGGTGGTCTGATCGTCCTCGGTGACAAGTTCGATCGGCTTTCCGAGGACGCCGCCCGACTTGTTGACCCGATCGAGCGCTATTCTTGCCCCGGTCAACGCGTATTTGCCGCTGTCTGCGGCGGGTCCGGTGACCGGCAGCACCATGCCGATCTTGATCGTATCCCCCTCGGCGCGAGCGCCGCGCGAGAACGCCGGCGCCGCGAGACTGGCGACGAGCCCCAGGTTTACGGACCTTCGGGTGGGCCTCATGCGTTCCTCCGCGATCTTGTTCATTCCGATTGGCTGCGGCGAGCTTTCGCCTAGGCCGGGTCAACCTGAGCTTGCGGAATTTGCACGCTCCTTGCAAGCCGTCGCCGCTTCGGCGCGCCGCCGCCATGAGATTGGCGGGAGGCGACGCCCTCGAGCTTGAGAAATTCGCCAATGCCAGCCATCTTGGCCGTCGTCGGAGGCGCCATTCGGGGAATGTCGGTCCGAAGCAGCGGATCGAGGGCGCAACGGACATCCCGAATCGCTTCATCCGCGCCCGTGAACGATGGGACCGCAGGCTCGAAGGGAGAAACGGACATGGTCAATTCTCATGGCCGTTTCGTCTGGTACGAGCTGATGACGACGGACATGGAGAGCGCCAAGGCCTTCTACGCCAACGTCGTCGGCTGGGGCGCGCGGGGCGCCTCGGTGCCCGGTCCGGCCTATAGCCTGTTTACCATTGGAGAGTGCCCTGTCGCCGGCGCGATGAGCCTGCCGCAGCACGCGAGTAGAACCGGTGTGACGCCGCACTGGATCGGATATGTCGGAGTCGACGACGTCGACGCTGCCGTCAGCCGAACCAAGCAGCTTGGCGGAGCAGTGCATGTCCCGCCTTCGGACGTCCCCGGCGTCAGCCGCTTTTCGGTCGTCGCCGACCCGCAAATGGCGACGCTGGCGTTGGTCAAGGGGCTGAAATCCGGCCAGGCGCAGTCCGCGCAACTGGGCGCTCCGGGGCGCGTGGGCTGGCATGAGCTGCTTGCCGCAGACTGGGAGAAGGCGTTCGCATTCTACGGCGCGTTATTCGGCTGGCGAAAGGCCGAGAGCCATACTGGCGTGATGGGCGCGTATCAGGGGTTCTCCGCCGGAGGGGAAACGATCGGCGGGATGTTCACCAAGCCAGCGACATTGCCGCTTCCGTTCTGGCTTTACTATTTCAACATCGGCGACATCGAGGCGGCGGCGAAGCGCGTGGAAGCTGGCGGCGGCGAAATTCTCTATGGCCCGACCGCGGTGCCGGGCGGCGCCTTGATCGTCCATTGCACGGACCCTCAGGGCGCCATATTCGCGCTATTGGAGAAGCGCAGCCGCGAGGCTATCGGCTATCTTTATTTCGAGCGCGTGGCGCCCCGCGACCCCGCCGACGCGCCGAACCGCCGGTAGCGTCACGGTTGAAAATTCCGATTTCTGACGCGTCGGCGCGGTCCGTCGGGCGAGGCGCGCGATTAAGCAGGAACGTAGGTCAACCTGATCACGTCCTCGCCAATTGGATCGCAGGCCACAAAGCGGAGCCGCGGGGTGGGGCCGGCAAAGAATGGCTTGCCGCGACCAAGCACGGTGGGGTGGAGGTAGAGCCGATACTCATCAATAAGACCAAGGTCGGTTAGGCTTCGCGCCAGGTCTGGTCCGGCAACTTCAATCTCCCCGCCGAGCTCGGCCTTCAGCCCCCGCATAACGACCTCGAGGTCATCCTCGACAAGAGTGGCGTTGGGGCCGACCGACTTCAACGAGCGCGACACGACCCACTTCGGTTGGCTGCGCCACGCCGCCGCGAAGTCGAGTTCCTCGGCGCTCCACTCAGGATGGTCTTCGTCCCAATAGCGCATAACCTCGTATATCCGGCGGCCGTACACACTGCCGGTCAGGCCGCGCACTTGCTCGATGAAGTGACGAAAGAGCGAGGGATCAGGCGCAAATTCCATGTGGTCGACGTAGCCGTCCAGGGACTGGTTCATTCCGAAGACGAGCTTCGCCATGCGACAAAATCTCCATTCCGGTTTCTTCAGAATACCTTGAGCCGCCGTTACGCGTGAGTGAGGTTCGAAATTCAAACTTTGGCCGCGTCATCGCCATTTGCGCGGCCGTCGCGAAGCCATGCCGGGCCCCACGTTAGAGAAAGTTGCTCCGACTTGGAATCGGCATTGCGAGGAGCGTTAGCGACGAAGCAATCCAGGGGAACGTAAGGCCCCGACGTTCTCTTGATTGCTTCGCTTCGCTCGCAATGATGATGTGGACGGCCTCGCCCGAACGGCATCAAGTGCCAAGGCGTGACCGGTGGCAGGTCGCGGATAGGGAAGCCGTCCATGAAA
>JBAUXQ010000584.1:0-7841 GCA_049584355.1 Roseiarcus sp.
CCCCGCACATGGCTGCCTATGCCAAGAAAACCAAGGATTTGATCGCCAGCCGCGCGATTCACGTCCTGTCGGCGATCGACTAGGACCTCGGGGCCTGGGCCCCTCGAATGACTTAAGCAACACATTAGTAAAATGACGTAATATATTGATAATGAATCTATTTTTGATGCTCCACGCGCCTCGCTGGCCGGTCTTTTCTCGAGTTGCAGAAAAAGGCGCCTAAGGGCTTGAAATCGCTTGGTCGCTCGCAAAAACGCACACCCGGCCGCAAGCCGTGAATAGCGCCGGTCGCGATCTGCGCTGGGCTGGGCGGCTGCGGCGTCCCGCCGTCAAGTCCCGCGCGACGCCCTTGCGTCCCCGCGCTCTTTCGCGTATGACCCCGCGCCTTGAGAACCGCCCGGCCGTAAGGGCTGCCGTGGCGGTTTTTTCGCTCGCGCGAACGGGGCTCATCGCCCCGCCGAATGTCAAGAAGGCGTCAAGCCTTGAGGAGAGCCAAATGCCCAAGTTGAAGACCAAATCGGGCGCCAAAAAGCGCTTCAAACTCACCGGGACCGGCAAGGTCGTGTACGCCCAACGCGGCAAGCAGCACGGCATGATCAAGCGTACGGCCAAGCAGATCCGCAATCTGCGCGGCACGTCGATCCTGTTCAAGACCGACGGCGACAAGGTCAAGAAATTCTTCCTGCCGAACGGCTGAACCCCTTTTCCCGGAGAATTGAACCATGTCGCGCGTCAAGAGGGGCGTAACGTCCCACGCCAAGCACAAGAAGATCCTGAAGGCCGCCAAGGGCTTCTTCGGCCGCCGCAAGAACACCATCCGCGCCGCCAAGGCGGCGGTCGACAAGTCGATGCAATACGCCTATCGCGACCGCAAGAACCGCAAGCGCGAGTTTCGCGCGCTGTGGATTCAGCGCATCAACGCCGCGGCGCGCGAGCATGGCCTGACTTACAGCCGGTTTATCTCCGGCCTCGCCGCGGCGGGGATCGAGGTCGACCGCAAGGTGCTGTCCGAACTCGCTGTCTCGGAGCCCGCGGCGTTTGCCGCGATCGTCGAGCAGGCGAAAGGCTCGTTGCCCAAGGCGGCGTAAGCTCGGGTCTCCCGTCTCCCAACGGGCTTTGCGACCGAAGGCTCGGCCCGTTCGGCTTTTGGGATGCTTATCCGGCGCCATGGCCCGTCGAAGGACGGGCGTTGTGCAGACGCCGCTTGGCGCCGCCTTCGCCCCCATAAGGGGGAGAAGGGACTGGCGGCGCCTGCGAAGGAATTAGGTCCGCCATGTCCAATCTCGCCGCCCTCGAACGGGAGACGCTCGCCGCGATTGACGCGGCGAACGACGAAAGCGCGCTCGAAGCCGCGCGCGTCGCCGCGTTCGGCAAAAAGGGAACGATTTCGGCGCTGCTCGCCACGCTAGGCAAGCTCTCGCCCGACGAGCGCAAGGCGCATGGCGCGGCCATCAACGCGCTGAAGGACAAGGTCGCGCAAGCGCTTGCTGCGCAGCGTTCGGTGCTGAAAAACGCCGCCCTCGAGGCGCAGCTCAAGCGCGAGACGGTCGACGTGACGCTGCCGGTTCGCTTGGCCGGAATCGAGACCGGGCGCATCCATCCGATCAGCCAGGTTATGGACGAGATCGTCGCCATTTTCGCCGACATGGGCTTTTCGGTCGCCGAAGGGCCGGACATCGAGACCGACGATTATAATTTCACCAAGCTCAACTTCCCGCCCGGCCACCCCGCGCGCGACATGCACGATACGTTCTTTCTCGCCCCCGACGCGCATGGCGAGCGCAAGCTCCTGCGCACGCACACGAGCCCGGTCCAGGTGCGCACGATGCTCGCGCAGAAGCCGCCGATCCGCATCATCTGTCCCGGCCGCACCTATCGGCGCGACGCCGACCAGACGCATACGCCGATGTTCCATCAGGTCGAAGGGCTGGTGGTCGACGATCGCGCGACGCTCGCCAACCTGAAGTGGGTTTTGGAGGAATTCTGCAAGGCGTTCTTCGAAGTGCCGCATGTGGGCATGCGCTTCCGGCCGAGCTATTTCCCCTTCACCTCCCCCTCGCTCGAGGTCGACATCCAATGCCGCCGTTCAGGCGGGGAAATCCGCTTCGGCGAGGGCGACGACTGGCTCGAAATCCTCGGCTGCGGCATGGTCCACCCCAACGTGCTGTCGAATTGCGGCATCGACCCGCAGGCCTATCAGGGCTTCGCCTGGGGCATGGGGCTCGACCGGGTGGCGATGCTGAAGTACGGCCAGCCGGACTTGCGCGATTTCTTCGACGCCGACCTGCGCTGGATCAATCACTACGGCTTCAAGCCGCTCGACATCCCAACGCTCGCCGGGGGATTGAGCGGGTGAGTCAGTTTCGGTATCGAATCGATCGGCGATGAAATTCACCCTCTCCTGGCTTCTCGACCACCTCGACACGTCGGCTTCGCTCGCCGAGATCGTCGACACGCTGACCCGCGTCGGTCTCGAAGTGGAGAGCGTCGACGACCCGAGCCGCAAGTATGACGGCTTCGTGGTTGCTTCCGTCATCGAGGCCAAGCCGCATCCCAACGCCGACCGGCTCAAGGTCTGCATCGTCGAAGCCGGCGGCGGCCCGGTGCAGGTCGTCTGCGGCGCGCCCAATGCGCGCACGGGCATGAAGGGCGTTTTCTCTCCGGTCGGCACGTATATTCCCGGCAAGAAGATGACCCTCGCCAAAGGCGTCATCCGCGGCGTCGAATCGAACGGCATGCTGTGCTCGGCGGCGGAGCTCGAGCTCAGCGACGATCACGAGGGGATCATCGAGCTCGCGGAGGACGCGCCGGTCGGCGTCGCTTATGCGCGCTTTGCCGGGCTCGACGACCCGGTCATCGACGTCGCGGTGACGCCGAACCGCCCCGACGCGACCGGCGTCGCCGGCATCGCGCGCGATCTCGCCGCGGCGGGTTTGGGCAGCCTGAAGACGCCGGCGCCGAAGCCGCTCGCCGGGACGTTCGACTGCCCGACCGCCGTCCATCTCGATTTCTCCCCTGCCGATCGGCATCTTTGCCCGGCGTTCGCCTTGCGCCTCGTGCGCGGCGTCACCAACGGCCCTTCGCCCGAATGGATGCAAAAGCGGCTCCGCGCGATCGGATTGAGACCGATCAGCGCGCTTGTCGACATCACCAATTACATCACCTTCGACCGCGGCCGCCCGCTGCACGTGTTCGACTTCGCCAAGGTCGAGGGCGATCTCACCGTGCGCCGCGCCCACCCCGGCGAGACCGTGCTCGCGCTTGACGGCAGGTCATATACGCTCGACGAGACCATGGTCGTGATCGCCGACGCCAACGGCGTCGAATCGATCGCCGGAATCATGGGCGGCGAGCGTTCCGGCTGCGACGAGGCGACGCGCGACGTTCTGATCGAGAGCGCGCTGTGGGATCCCGAGAATGTCGCCCAGTCCGGCCGCAAGCTCGGGATCATGACCGACGCGCGCTATCGATTCGAGCGCGGCGTCGATCCCGAATTCTGCGTGCCCGGCTGCGATCTGGCGACCGAGTGGGTCCTTTCGATCTGCGGCGGCGAACCATCGCGTATTGTAGTGGCTGGCGATCCATTGCCGCCGCGGCGTTCGATTCCTTTCCCCTATGGCGAGGTCAAGCGGCTGCTGGGCGTCTTAATCCCGCGCCAGGAGGGCGAGGCGATCCTGGCCCGCCTCGGCTTTGGCGTCGGGGATGGAACGGTCGTCGTCCCTTCGTGGCGGCCCGACGTCCAGGTGAAGGCCGACGTCGTCGAGCAGATTCTGCGCATCGCCGGCGTCGACCGCGCGCCGACCGCGCCCCTGCCCCGTCTCGACGACGGCGTGGCGAAACCGGTTCTGACGCTATTGCAGAAACGCACCGGGCTCGCCAAGCGCACGTTGGCCGCACTCGCATTGCGCGAGGCGGTGACCTGGTCGTTCGTCTCCAGGTCGGCGGCGGAACTATTCGGCGGCGGCGCGCGATCGCTCGCGCTCGCCAATCCGATCGCGGCCGACCTTTCCGACATGCGCCCGAGCCTCGTTCCGGGCCTCGTCGCCGCCGCCGAGCGCAACGCGCGCCGGGCCTTGAGCGACATTGCGCTGTTTGAAGTCGGGCAGGTATTTCTCGGACCGGGCGAAGACGACCAGCGGGTCGCGGCTGCGGCCGTGCGGCGCGGCAGGGCCAAGGCCGACGGCGAAGGCCGGCATTGGAGCGGCGGCGCGCTCGTCGACGTCTTCGACGCCAAGCGCGACGCGATGACGGTTCTCTCCGCGTTTGGCGTGAGCCCGAACGCGGTCCAGGTCGTCCCCGGCGGTCCGGCGTTTCTGCATCCCCGCCGTGCGGCGACGCTGCAATTCGGGCCGAAGGCCGTCATCGGCTGGTTCGGGCAGTTGCATCCAAGCGCCTTGGAAGCGCTCGACGCCGAAGGGCCGATCGTCGCCTTCGAGATCATCCTCGACGCTGTTCCCGCGCCGAAGGCCAGGCCGACCAAGGCAAAGCCGAAGCTCGACCGCTCGGATTTCATGGCGGTCGAGCGCGATCTTGCATTCGTGGTCGACGCCAGCGTGCGCGCCGGCGACATTGTCAGGGCGGCGGAGAGCGCCGAACGCTCGCTCGTCGCCAAGATCGGCGTCTTCGACGTCTATCAGGGGGACGGTCTGCCAGAGGGCTCGAAATCAATCGCCATCCACGTGATCCTGCAACCGCGCGACCGGACCCTCACCGACGCCGAAATTGACGCTGCGATCTCGAAGATCGTGGCCGAGGTGTCGAGGCGGACCGGCGCCGCGCTGCGGAGCTGACGCCATGACCGCGCGCGCCGCAGCGATTGCGCTTTGCCTCGGCGCTCTCGCGTCGGCTGGGCGCGCCCTGGCCGAAGACGATCCGTCCTGCGCGCAATACCAGGAGCCGATGGCCTACAATGCCTGTCTTGCCCGGCACGGGCCGAAGGCGAACGCCACGGGGCCGCATTCCGGCGCGGCCCAGCCCGAACGCGGTGGACAGGATCGGCCATTTGAAGGCGAGGCCCACGCGCCGGCGACCGGGTTCGGCCGCTGGCCGCATGCCCAGCGCATCCATGGGCGGGTGCACATGGAGTTTCACGTCCGCTGAGCGATGTTTGAAGTTTGCGAGCGCGGCGCCCAGGCGTGCGGAAAGCGCAGGCGCCGCGCTCTATGCCCCGCGCGGTGGGAGATCAGCGCGGGGGCCGCGTTGACGCCCGGCCCTGGGCGCAGCGACGCGGATTCCAAACATCTCCGGCATTTACAGCAGCGCGGAGCTTCCAGCTGTGATCCCCATCACACCGCAGGCGTTGAGCGCCGAGGGGTGGATTGCGGAAAGCCGGCAAATCGGCCTGGGCGTCTCCACAATTATGTCCGCTCAAACCCCCCGCAGCCGCCTCGAAGCCGCTTGACGTTGCGGCCAAGGTCCGCCACGCTCGCGCTCAATCATCTGCGAACGCGATGATGTCACCCAATACGCTTGCGGCCCATCCCTGCTTCAAGACCCTCGATCCCGAATCTTGCCGGATTCTGGACCGCCATTGCACATGGCTAAGGACGTCAGCGGGCGCCTGGGTGGTCGGTCAGACGGCCGATGACCGCGACGTCTATTTCGTTATGACCGGCCGCCTGAGGGCGGTGCTGCACGGGGTGCGGCAGGATCTGATTTTCAACGATATGGAAGCGGGTTCGTTCTTTGGCGATTTGGCCGCTCTTGACGGCGGCCCCCGTTCGCTCAGCGTCTTCGCCGTCAACGATTCGCTGGTGGCGAAAATGCCATGCGCGGTCTTCGTCGAAACGGTGTTCACCCACCGCCCGCTCGGCGAAGCCGTCGTCGCGGCGCTGGTCGCGCGCAATCGCGCGATGACCCGCAGGGTCGGCGAACTCGGCGCGCTCGACGTTCGCAGCCGCGTCCACGCCGAACTCCTGCGGCTTGCGCGTCCCGATCGCGAAGATCCGAGGCGTGCGATCATCCATTCGCCGCCGAATCAGTCGGAGCTCGCATCGCGCATCAACACGCGGCGGGAGACCGTGTCGCGCGAGATCAACGCGATGGAGCGCGAAGGCCTCATCGAGCGCCGGCGGGGCGCCATTGTCATCACCGACGCACTGAGGCTCAGCGCCAGGCTCGAAGCGGTGGTCACCGCCTAGCCGCGCGGCGCCGCAACCTGTCACTCTCGCGAAACGCGAGAATCCAGGGCCCCCGCCGCAAGTCTGGATACCCGGCTTTCGCGGATCGCCCTTGGCCATCGGCCGAGGCCCGGAGATAGCTGACAAACGGGGGCGGGGAGGGCCACGGGAGGAGTCTAGGACCGGTGTATCACGCTGGAAAACGGTCGTTTGACAGAATGATACACCCCAAAGACAAAAATTCAGAATGTTGATTTCGAGGGCCGTGTTGTTGCCCCTTAAAGACCGGACATGGCCTCCCTGGTTTGATTGCGCAGCGATGAACTCTCGCGGGGATAGATAGCGCAGAGCGCTGTGCGGGTGAACGGCGTTGTAGTGGTCGAACCAAAGCGGCAAGCTTTCGAAGACGGTCCTGGCGTCTGGCAAGAGATCGACGCGGGCATAATCGCGCTTGATCGTCCGCACGAAGGCCTCGGCCATGCCATTGGATTGCGGGCTGGTGACGGGCGTCGTCAACGGCTCGAAGCCGAGGTCGCGGGCGAAGGCTCTGGTCTCCTTGGCGATGTAGCCTGAACCGTTGTCGCTGAGCCATTCGATGGTCCGCGGCAGGCGATTGATCGGACCGAAGCGAGATTCGACGGACGCGGTCATGAGATCGCGAACATCTCCCCCCTTGATGCCTTGCGTGGTCGCGACCCAGGCCATCGCCTCGCGGTCGCAACAATCGAGGGCGAAGGCGACACGCACCTTCTCGCCATTGTCGCAGGCCAACTCGAAGCCGTCCGAACACCAGCGCAGGTTTGAGCGCTCGACGGCGATCTTGCCGTCGTGGCGGCGCTCGTCGGCCCCTCCGGCATGGCGCTGAAGCAACATCGCATGGGCTTTCATCACCCGATGAACGCGCTTGGCGTTGACCGGCGCCAGGCCTTTCTCGCGGCCCTCACGCTTGAGCAACGCCCAAACGCGGCGATAGCCATAGGTCGGCTGATCGCCGATGATCGCCTCGATCCGGGCGACGAGCCCTTCCTCCGGCGCGGGCGGGCGCCCAACCCTTTTGAGGGGCTTGGCGATGGGAGACCTGAGGCCGGCGGCGATGTTCGATCGAGCGACGCCGAGCGCTTCACAAACGGCATTCATCGGATGCCGTCCTTGGGAGCAGAGAGCGCGCGCACGAGATGTTTTTTTTGGCCGCCGGCGAACTCCAGAGCCTCTCTCAGGATCTCGGCCTCCATGGTCTTCTTGCCGAGCAGGCGCTGCATCTCGCGCAGCTGGCTTTGCAGGGCGCGGTAGTCGGAGGCCGGAACGACCTCCTCCCCTGAGCCCGCCGCCGTCAGCGCGCCCTGGGCCGCCAGCCGGCGCCAGCTGAACACCTGGTTCGGCGCAACGCCGTGGCGGCGCGCCACCAGGCTGACCGTCACGCCTGGCTCATACGTCTCCGCCACGATCGCGATCTTCTCGGCGGCCGCCCAACGACGGCGCCGCTCAGGCCCGTGCAGGACCTCACCCTTCGCGTTGTTCCCAGTCATAGACACGACATTACTCCTACCCCTGAGCCAAGGGAGAGGCCGTGTCCGGTCAATTGGGGGGCTGGCTCACTCTTCGGCCAACCAACTGATCGACCTTTCGCCTACGAAGATCTGCTGCAAAACACTCATCCGGATGACAGAGCGCGGCTGCGGGAAGGGATAATCGCAACCATCGAAACGGGTAAGGATTATGAGG
>JBAUXQ010000585.1:0-11088 GCA_049584355.1 Roseiarcus sp.
ACCCGCAATGCATGGCCGGCATCGCCGAGGCCTTCGAGCGGGGCCAACTCGTCCCGGCGATCGGCCGCATCGTGCCGCTATCCGAGGCGATATCGGCCGTCGTCGAACTCGAGAGGACAGGCTCCCCTAAGGGAAAGTTGGTGATCGTTCCCATTCGATAGCCGAGCATCCAAAAACCTCGGCTTAGAATTTGGGCCGGCCTCATTTCCAAAAGCTCCCCGCCGAGGGTCCGCCGCGCCGAATGGCAGCTTCGGGCAGTGCATCTGCCCCGGACGAATGACTTTGATTGGGCGCAAAAGGGTCACTACGGCCTCGTAAGGGCAAGGGCAGGAATCCGCCCAACTGAGGCGCCCGAGCCGGCGACGCGGCGCGTCTGCCCCCGAAATGCAAGCCTTTTTCTTTGATCGTCTTTGCCCGCGCTTGGCCGGATTTTGCTGGATTTGGCTAAATTTGGCCATGGCTTGGAAAGCCGGCATGGCCGCTGGCCGCCCGGACGGGCCGCCGCGGCCGCTACCCGCCGATGCGGGAGATAATGTCGCGCAGAGGCGTGCCGCCAAAAGCCGAGGTGACGAAGTCGTTGTGGTCGACCGACCCGGCGTCGACGAAGGCGACGACGCCTGGCGTGAGCGCCGCCGGCAGGCCGCTCACAGTCGCTATCCCCGCGGCCTCGAGCTCCGCGCGGATTGCTTCGTTGCCCTCGCGCGAGGAGGTCGAGTAGGCGCTGACGAAGAAGGCGTTGCGCCCCGGCCCCTCGACCCAGCGCACGAACTTGTCGCGCTCGCCGTAGAGCGCGTCGAGCAGCACCACGCCGCGGATGCGGCCCTGATCGCCGCCGACGGTGAGCGAATAGACCGCCGGCAGGTAGCCGCCGCTATAGGCGACGATGACCACCGGCATACGGTGGAACGCGCCGCGCGCGTTGGGATAGAGCTCGCCGAGCTTTGTCTGCGCCTCGCCGAGGAAGGCGGCGAATCCGTCCGGCGACCAGAACCGCCCGGCGCTCGAATCTTGCGCGTCGACCGCGAGCTGCGGCGCCACCAGCACCGCGTTGAGGCCCGAATCAGCGAGCTGGCGCACGATCTGCTGGCGGGCGATGACGTCGCGCGACAGCGTCGCCATGTTGCCATGGAAGAAAACGATGATCACGCCCGGCCGGGAGGGATCGAAGGACTGCGGCGCCGCGAGGAGCACGCTGCGGTCGCTGTAGGTCTGGTCCTCCCAATGGATCCCTCCCCGCGGCGAGGAATGGCCGAGCCGGCCATTGTCGTCGACATCGAGGAACGGCCGGGTTTTCCCCGTCTCCTGATAGTTCGGGATCAGACCATGATACGGGAAAGCCGAGTTCTCGAACGAGGCGAGCGCGACATTGGCGCCGTCGATCGACGTGACGCCGGTCGAAAGATTCTGGCCGGGCCCGACGGCCGAAGGCGCGGACGGACCGGCGCAGTCGGCCGCAAGGAGGGCCGCGCCAAGCGCCAGGCCCACCGATTGCGTCCGCCCGAAAAGACGACCCTGCATGGCCTGATCCTTAACAATCCGTTGGCGGCGCCAAAAGACCTTTTCAAAGCCGGCTTACAAAATCGTGAAGACCGCAGCTCGTTGAAGGCTTCGGTCCAAAGGCGCGACAGTTGGCCGGTCCTTCGCTTCGCGGCCCTCGCCGCGCCCCCGAACGCCCAGCCCAGGAATGAAAGTCATGCGCCTGAAATGAGCCGCCGACTACACGCCCTCAGCGCCGCCGCCCGAGGCGCGCGTGTGGTGGCTGAATCGATCGGCGAGGGCCAGAAACAGCGTCGAGGCGACAAAGGTCAGGTGAACGCCCACCAGCCAATACATCTCGCGGTCGCTATGGTTTGCGAGATCCATGAAGCCCTCAAGCAGCTTGATCGCCGAAATGGCGACGATCGAGGCCATCAGCTTGAGCTTCAGTTCGCTAAAGTCGATCGCCGCGATCCAATGAGGCCTCCCGTCGCCTTCACGCTGGACGACGGGCGCGACAAAATTCGAGTAGCCGGAGAGAAAAACGATAACCACGAGCGACGCCGTCAGCGTCAGGTCGACGATCGCCAAATCCGACAGGAGGACCTCTTCGTCGCTCATGGTCGGGAGTTCAGTCAGGAGCTGGTAGAGATGCAGGCCAGCCTTGAAAATCAAAGCGACCAAGCTGATGGCAAGCGCCAGATAAAGCGGGGCCAGGAGAAATCGGCCCGCGAACAGCAAGCGCTCGAACGCATCTTTGATCATCGATCCCTCGAGGTCCCAGAGATCGTCGAGCGAGAATCGCTGCATAAAACTCGGCTCGGCGCGCTCATTTAGTTTGAATGCCGGAAGTCACGCAAGCCGCAGGGGTTCGCGTGAGGCGCGACGGTGGATGCGCCTTGCGACAACGTTCACGCGCCGTGCAGCACGCGTCGGGCGACCGCGTCGAGCTTTTTCACCAGTTCGGGATCGCGATAGGGAGGTTGGGTAATGAGGGCGAACTCGAGCGAGCGGTCCGATCCGATCGGACAGGCCTCGTGCTCGGCCGGAAGGTCGCGCAACGTCCGCCCGACAACCGCGCTCGCCCGATCTGCGTTGTCGGCCATGACCTTGATCACCGCGGCGACGTCGACTGCGCCATGCTCCTCATGCCAGCAGTCGTAATCCGTGACCATGGCGATCGACGCGTAGGAGATTTCCGCTTCGCGCGCCAATTTCGCCTCGGTCGCGGCGGTCATGCCGATGACATCGGCGCCGCGCGCCTGGAAACCGAGCGACTCGGCCAGCGACGAAAACTGCGGACCTTCGATGCAAACGTACGTTCCGCCATCGCGGCAGGGGACCTTCTCGGTTTGAGCCGCAGCGACGAGCCGCCGGCGCAAGAGCGGAGCGATCGGATGCGCCATCGAGACATGGGCGACGCATCCATCGCCGAAGAAGCTTGTCTGGCGCCGATAGGTGCGGTCCTCGATCTGATCGATCATCACGAACATGCCGGGATAGAGGTCGCGGTGGAACGATCCGCAGGCGGAAAGAGCGATGATGTCGGTGACGCCGACCCGCTTCAGCGCGTCGATATTGGCGCGATAATTGATCGTCGAAGGCGAGAAGCGATGGCCCCGGCCGTGGCGCGCAAGGAACACCGCCTGCGTCTGCCGCACGCGTCCGAAGCGCAGCGAGTCGGAAGGATCGCCCCACGGCGTCGCGATTTGCTCTTCCCGCAGGTCGGTCAGGCCGGGAAGATGATAGACGCCCGAGCCTCCGATCACTCCGACAATCGCTTTGGCCATGGGCGCCCCTTTTCGACGAGCCGAGTGAGTTGCGCGCCGCCGAAAGCGCCCGGAGTTGAGCCACGCTCAGCGCCAACGCGCCGCGTCAGGATCCGCTACTAGTGCACCCACTCCCAGATCCGCTTCTTGGTCAAGTAAAGCAGGGCCGCGAACACGAACAGGAAGATCATTACCCGAAGGCCGATTCTCTTACGCTCGGTAAGGTTGGGTTCAGCCGCCCAACTCAGAAACGCCGCAATATCCTTCGCGTAATTGTCCAGAGTCGGCGGCGTGCCATCCTTGTAGTCGACCGCGCCGTTGGTGATCGGCTGGGGCATCGCGATCTTGTGCCCGGGGTAGTATAGGTTCCATTGCAGGTCGTCGGGCTTTGTATAGCCGGTCAGGATCGCGTGGATGTAATCCGCCCCCATCTCCTGATATTCTAGACCCGGCAGCGCGTCGAACACGAACCATGGAAAACCGCGTTCATATTTCAACGCTTTGGCGAGCAACGCCATGTCCGGGGGCGCCTTGCCCAACGTCGCGGCGGCGGCCTGATCGTTCGGATAGGCCTCCGGGCGAGGAATGATGTCGGCCGGCGTGGCGGGACGCTTGAAGATTTCGCCCTTCTCGTTGGGTTCGGCGTTGGTGAGTTGGTAAGTGGCGGCGAGCGTCTTGACCTGATCCGCGGTGAACCCCGGACCGTCAGGATCGGCGAGGGTGCGGAAAGGAATGCTCAGCGCGTGACAGGTGCTGCAGACTTCCTTGTACACCTGGAATCCGCGCTGGAGTTGCGCCTTGTCGTAGATGCCGAACATCCCGGAGAAGGTCCAGTCCTGTCGAGGCGGCTTTGGTTGGTCGGCCTCGTCCTGAGCGAGCGCCGCAAGCGCGCTCGCCGCAACGAGAGCCATGGCCGCGAAGGCGAGGGCTGAGAACTTCACACGGATCATTGTCGGACTTCCTTGGGGGCGGTCGCGCATCAGCCGGCCGTGACCGCCGCAGTCTTTGTCTTGGACAGCACCGCGTCGGCGATCGACGTCGGGATCGGCCTCGTCTTCTCGGTAAAGCTCAGAACAGGCATGATGATGAGGAAAAAGGCGAAGTAGCCGAAAGTGAAAATGCGCGCGATCAACGCGAGCCCCTCCGTCGGCTCTTGCGAACCTAGATAGCCGAGACCAATGCAGATCAGGACGAACACCCAGAAGAAAAAGCGGTAGGCCGGCCGATATTTCGCGGACTTGACCGGCGACCGGTCGAGCCAGGGAATGATGGCAAGCACGACGATCGCAGAGAACAGCACGATCACGCCCATGAGTTTGTTCGGGATTGCGCGCAGCATTGCGTAGAACGGCAGCAAGTACCATTCCGGCACGACGTGCGCCGGGGTCGCCAGCGGATTGGCGATATTCGAATTGTCGGCATCGAGGAGATAGTTGGGAATGTAGAAGACCAGCCAGGCGTAAAGGATCAGAAAGACCGAGAGCCCGAACACGTCCTTGATCGTCGCATAAGGGGTGAAGGCGACGGTGTCGCGCGCCACGTCTTTCACTTCTACGCCGTCGGGGTTGTTCTGCCCGGCGACGTGGAGAGCCCAGATATGGAGCCCCACGAACGCGGCGATGATGAACGGCAGCAGGTAATGAAGCGAGAAAAAGCGGTTCAGCGTCGGTCCGCCGACCGCAAATCCGCCCCATAGCCAGTGGGCAATCGAGTTTCCGACTAGCGGGATCGCCGAAGTGAGGTTGGTGATGACGGTCGCGCCCGCGAAACTCATCGATCCCCAGGGCAGAACGTAGCCCATGAATGCTGTCGCCATCATCAGGAAGTAGATGATGACTCCGATAATCCAAAGCACCTCGCGCGGCGGCTTGAAGGAGCCGTAGTAGAGGCCGCGAAACATATGGATATAACCGGCGAGAAAGAAGAGCGACGCGCCGTTCGAGTGCATGTAGCGCATCATCCAGCCGTAGTTGACGTCCCGCATGATTCTGTCGTTGACGGACGAGAATGCCTCGGTCGCGGACGGGATATAGTGCATGGCGAGCACAACGCCCGTGACGATCTGCGCGACCAGCATGAAGGAAAGAATCGCGCCGAACGTCCACATGTAGTTGAGGTTGCGCGGGACCGGATAGGCTATAAACGAGGAATGAACTAAGCCCATCAAGGGAAGACGCGATTCGAACCAACGCCCGATTGCGCTTTTGGGAACGTAAGTCGACGGGCCGCTCATGTCATGCATCTCTGATTGTCGTTAAGGCGAAGAACTGGCGAACAGGGGGTCGACGGGCGCCGGCCGGCCGATTTCAGCATGGCGTCGGAGAGGGAGGCGCTGCCGACGCGCCGCCCGGCGACATAGACCGGGGTGACAACGTCCGAATAGGAAAACAAGCAGCCCGCGTAGGTTGGTTCATCGATGGTCGCAGCGCTGGTCAATTCAACCCTCAACGTTCGTCCCGGCGCGAGGCCCACGGGCTTCACGCGATTTCGGGCTTCCTATCCGGTAACGGCCCCCGCATTGCAACCGGCACGTTTCCGGCGTTGTCGTCGATCGCCGCGCCTCGGCGCAGGTCAACGTTCGACGTGGTTTTTCGCATTGATCGATTTGGATGTCCATAGGCGGGAGCGTCGCTATCACTCCCCGCTCGACACGCGATGGCGACATTTTCCGCCCTCGACGCCGCGCTTTGGTTTTTGGCCTCCTGCAGGTAATGGCTACGCATGATGGCCGAGCCATCCGCGCCGCTCCTGCTCGCCTTGTTTGAGCCCGATATTGCGCAAAACGCCGGCGCGATGATGCGCACCTGCGCCTGCCTCGGCGTGGATGCGTCCATCATCGAGCCGGCAGGATTTCGAATCAATGATAGCCGCTTCCGGCGCGCCGGGATGGACTACCTCGACGCCTTGACGATCAACACTCACGATTCGTGGGCCGACTTTGCGGCCTGGCGCGCGTCCAGTCAGCGCCGCCTCGTGCTCTTGACCACGAGGGGCCCGGCCTGTTTGTGGGACTTCGCCTTTCGCGAAGGGGATATTATTCTCGTGGGACGTGAGTCGGCAGGAGTTCCCCAAGCCGTGAGCGCAGCGGCCGACAGCCGGGTCCGCATTCCCATTCGGCCTCGGCTGCGTTCCCTCAATGTGGGAATCGCCGCGACAATCGCCATCAGCGAAGCGTTACGCCAGCTTGGCCGCCTGCCCCTCGATGATCGAGCGTAAGCTGTAGGGCGTGACAACGACGTTAAGATCAGCGATTATTGGCTGGGTGCGCTGGAGGAAACGATGAGCGAAGCGAACCCCCTTCGCGTCCTCATTGCCGATGACCACCCACTCGTCGTCGGCGGCTTGCGCCAGGCGGTGCTCGCCGCGGCTCCAGACGCCGAAATCAGTGTCGCGCACGATTTCGACAGCATGGCCGCGGCGCTGGAAGCTTCGCCCGACACCGACCTCGTGCTGCTCGATTTGACCATGCCGGGGGTACGCGGCTTTTCCGGACTTCTGTTCCTGCGTTCGGAGCGTCCCTCGACTCCGGTGGTCGTCGTCTCCGGAAACGAAGAGCGCGCGGTGATCCGCCACTGCATGGAATTCGGCGCGGCCGGCTACATTCCGAAGTCAAACTCGCTCGAGACGATGCGAGCCGCCATCGCACAGGTTCTCGATGGCGGCCGATGGACTCCTCCCGATTTCGATCCGAGCTCGCAGCCCAATCGCGAATCGAGCGCCATGGCGCGCCGGCTTGCTTCGCTGACCCCGCAGCAAATTCGGGTCCTGATGATGCTGTCGCAGGGTCTGCTCAACAAGCAGATCGCTTACGAGCTCAGCGTTTCCGAGGCGACCGTCAAGGCGCATGTGTCCGCGATCTTACAAAAGCTCGGCGTCGAGAGCCGAACCCAGGCGGTCATTCTTGCGACCAAAATCGAAACTGCCCAGGAATTGCTGGTCGCGTCCTGAGAACCAACGGCCATCAGGTTTTTTGACCGAGTGGATCACTCGAGCTCCGGTCAATTCTTGCCGCGGTTCTGCCTTTTGTCGATGAGATCGCTGACCACGGCTGGATCGGCGAGCGTTGAGGTGTCGCCCAGCGAACCATACTCGTTCTCTGCGATCTTGCGCAGAATTCGGCGCATGATCTTGCCCGAGCGGGTCTTTGGCAAGAGGGGCGCGAACTGGACAAGGTCGGGCGAGGCTATCGGCCCGATCTCCTTGCGCACCCAGGCGACCAGTTCTTTGCGCAGGTCCTCGTTCGCCTCGACGCCCGCCATCAAGGTCACATAGGCGTAAATGCCCTGCCCCTTGATGTCGTGCGGATAGCCGACGACCGCGGCTTCCGACACTTTCGGGTGGGCGACAAGGGCGCTCTCGACTTCCGCCGTTCCCATCCGGTGCCCTGATACATTGATGACGTCGTCCACCCGCCCGGTGATCCAGTAGTAGCCGTCGGCGTCGCGCCGCGCGCCGTCGCCGGTAAAGTATTTGCCGGGATAGGCGGCGAAGTAGGTGTTCACGAACCGGGAATGATCGCCGAAAACCGTCCGCGACTGGCCGGGCCACGAGTCGGCGATCACCAGATTGCCCTCGCAGGCGCCTTCCTGAACCTTGCCGGCGGCGTCGACGATCTCCGGAAGTACGCCAAAAAAGGGCCGCGTCGCGGATCCGGGTTTGAGTCTGATGGCGCCGGGCAGCGGCGTGATCAGTATGCCGCCAGTCTCCGTCTGCCACCACGTATCGACGATCGGGCAGCGACTGTCCCCGACCACGCGGTAGTACCATTCCCAGGCTTCTGGATTGATCGGTTCGCCGACCGAACCCAAAAGACGCAGAGAGGCGCGGCTCGTCTTCTTGACCGGCTCCTCGCCGCCGCTCATCAGCGAACGGATCGCGGTCGGCGCGGTATAGAAAATGTTCACTTTGTGCTTGTCGATGACTTCCCAGAACCGGCTCGTCGACGGATAGTTGGGGATGCCCTCGAACATCAAAGTCGTCGCGCCATTGGCGAGAGGCCCATAGACGATGTAGCTGTGGCCAGTCACCCAGCCGACGTCGGCCGTGCACCAATAGACGTCGCCGTCGTGATAGTCGAAGACATATTGGTGGGTCATCGAAGCGAACACGAGATAACCACCGGTGGTGTGCACGACGCCTTTGGGCGCCCCGGTCGAACCCGACGTGTAGAGGATGAACAGCGGATCCTCCGCCTTCATTGGCTCGGCCGGACAATGCGCGGTCACAGCCTTTACGGCTTCATCCAGCCACACATCTCGCCCGGGCCGCCAGCCGACGTCTGCGCCAGAGTGTCTGACGACGATCACGGTCTTGACGCCACCGGCCTTTTCGACAGCCGCGTCGACGTTAGCCTTGAGCGGCACCTTGCGGCCAGCGCGAAGGCCCTCGTCCGCAGTAATGACAACTTCGGATTTGGCGTCCGCGATACGGCCGGCGAGGGCCTCTGGCGAAAAGCCGCCGAACACGATCGAATGGATCGCGCCTATGCGAGCGCAAGCGAGCATCGCGTAGGCCGCCTCGGGAATCATGGGCAGGTAGATCGTGACGCGGTCGCCCTTCTTGACTCCGTGACTTTTCAACACGTTGGCGAAATGCCCGACCTCACGGGCCAGTTCCGCGTACGTGATGTGCTTGGACTTCGAGGGGTCGTCGCCTTCCCAGATGATCGCCGTCTGGCTCGCGCGCTTGGGTAGATGCCGATCGATGCAGTTATGGGCGACGTTGGTGATGCCGTCTTCGAACCACTTGATCGAGACGTTGTGTGCGTCGAACGAGGTGTTTTTGACCTTGGAATAGGGGGTGAACCAGTCGATGCGCTTCCCGTGCTCAGCCCAGAACCCGTTCGGGTCGGTCAGGGAGCGCTTGTACATCTCCTCGTACTTGGCCGCGTTCACCCAGGCGCGCTTCGCCCATTCGGCGGGAACGTCATAAACCTTGTCGGACATGGGCTCCTCCCGAGCAATGCGAGCGGGAGTTCCGCCCCGCGCGCATAGTGCTGCAAAGCGTTTATGCCCCATCGCGGGGAAACCCGACAAGTCGCGCCGGGCAATCCTTTGGTCTTAGCCTGTCCGGCGGTGAAGGCGCGCCCCGGTTCGCGTCATAACCCGGCGAGTTTCAAGACGTGCGCCCATTCGGCATCGGTCACCGGCTGCACCGACAGGCGCGAGTTCGTGACAAGGGCCATCCCGGCCAGTCGCTTGTCGGCTTTGGCCTCCTCGAGCGTCACCGGGCGCGGCAAGGGACGCACGGCGCGAATATCGACCATGCCGAACGTGCCGCTCGCATCGGTCGGATCGGGCCGGTAAGCCTTGCAGACCTCGACGATTCCGACGATCGCCTTGCCCTCGTTGGAATGGTAGAAAAATCCCTGCTCGCCGACCTTCATCGCCTGCATGTTGAGTTTGGCGGAATGATTGCGCACGCCGCTCCAGTCCGTGCCGGCGGCGCCCAGGCGCGCCAGCTTTTCGAACGACCACGCCGAGGGCTCGCTCTTGAACAGCCAGTAGGCCAATTTTTCCTCCTTGGATCGATCGCCGTGATTTCAAAGGCTTACGCAGAGTTTATAGCTCGGATGGTGCGGATAGCTCTTGCGGGTGGCTCTGGAGTAAGCGCTTTGGCCGGTTAGGACGCCTTGCATGCCGACGAGGCCGAAAGGAGGGTTTACCGAGGCAATCGAGGAACCCCGACCTTATGAAGATGATCCTTGCCTCCATCGCAATGCTTTCTTTACCCGCGCGTTGGCCGAGCTAACCGACGCCAACCAGCGCAGCCACGAGGACTATCAGCGAGGCTCGGTTTGAACCAGATGCCGCCGCATCGGCCTGACGCCCAAAAAAGACGCTCATCGCCTGCGAGCAGGACCGTCCGGACGTAAAGCGCCATCGGATCCGATGGCGTATCCCACGACGCTCGACGACTTTAAATTACCTTCATGTCGGAACCGGGGTTTAGCCTTTGCGTTTTCCGAACATGAACTCTAGCTCGGGTTGGCGACGGGCTGTTGATGAAACTGACGTCGTGCGCACGCATCTTTGCGGTTCGCCAATGTGGACCTCGGCTGCGGACATCGCGCCGTGGCGTAATTCGACGGGAGCTGCGCGTATGGCGTTCAAGGTTCAAGTCGGTCCGGCGCAGATCACTATCCACGAGGGCCAGACAGTACTGGTGACGGAGCCCGACGGGCAGGTGAGCTCGCCCGGCGTCCGCGGACTCTATTTCCGTGACACCCGGGTGATCAGTGGTTGGTCGATCTACGCCAATGGCGAAGCGTGGGACCTTTTGAACGGCGGCGCCGTCGCCCATCACGTCGCGCGAATTTTCCTCACCAACGCAGCGATCACGACTGAGAACGGGCCAATCGCCGCGCGCACGGTGGGTCTAGTGATCCGCCGCCGTATCGATGGTGGAGTGCATGAGGACATCGACGTCACCAACAACAACTTGACCCCGGTGCGGTTCAACCTCGAAATCGCGATCCGCGCCGATTTCGCCGACATCTTCGAGGTGAAGAGTAACCACATCGTGCGGCGGGGTCGCATCACGACGTCCTGGTCCCTGAGCCGGCAGACGTTGCGTCTGACATATCGCAACAAGGATTTCTGCCGAGAGGTGATCGTTCATATCGGGGCGAGCGACAACGAACCGACGGTGAACGCGAACGGAAGGCTTAGCTTCGACATCGCGCTGAAGGCCGGACAAAGCTGTCATCGCTGCCTGAAGTACGATTTGCGGGACGGGGCGCAACGCATCCGGGCGCCGCGGGGATGCGCGCACGCCAGCGCGACGTCGTCGCATACCCGTAAGATGGAAGAGTGGCGGCGTAAGGTGTTGAAAATCGATAGCA
>JBAUXQ010000586.1:0-5347 GCA_049584355.1 Roseiarcus sp.
AAATGATCCTCGCCGCTTTGCGCCTCAGCCGAGCCGGGCCAGGAAATCCAGATTGCCTCAGGACTTGCGCCTTGTCGAGACGCGGGCGCGGGCCTTCAGCAGCCGAGCGCGGCGATCAGGTTTGCGCGGGCCGAAGCTCATTTGGAGCTCACTCACCGCGCATGCACGGCAAGCCAGACGGTCGGCTCATCGGCGTCGGTCCATTCCACGCGATGACGAACGTGCGGCGGGATCTCCACGTAGTCGCCCGGAGCCAGAACTCTGGGCGCAGATTCGCCCTCGATCATAAGACCCGCCGAACCGGCGAGGACGACGACCCATTCCGTCTGGTCCTGGTCGTACCAGAAGCCGGGCGCGCTCGCCTGTCCGGTGGAGACGATCCGCTCGACGCGGGCGCCGGGAAGCTCAGCGAGAACTGCGGTCTCCTCGATGTCCAGCAGCGCCGGAACATTGGCGAAAAGGTTTCCGCTGCGGGGCGAATCCGGGCTCACGCCTGGCTCTGGGCGCCGGCCTGCTCGACGCGGATCGCGGTCTCGATCTTCTCCTCGCCGCCGCTGTGGGCGCTGCGGATCATGGCGCCGTCCTGGCCGTCGAAGCCGACGGCGACCCGTATATAGCGCTCGTCGGGACAGATCGGCGCGGTGGCGTCGAACGCGACCCAGCCGAGGGCCGGGACATGGGCCTCCGCCCATTCATGCGCGCCCGCCCCGGCCCATTCCTCGTCTCCGACGCGGTAGCCCGAGATGAAGCGCGCCGGAACCCCGAGGAAGCGCGCGCAGGCGATGAAGATATGGGCGAAATCGCGCGCCCGTCCGCGCGTCAGCGCGAACGCCTCGACGGGGGAGCCTGCGGCGTCTTTCTCGTCAGGGTGAAAGGCGATGGTCTCGTTGAGGGCGGTCATGAGCCGATGCATCGAATCGAGCGGATCGGCGGCGCCTTTCACCGCTTCGGCGGCGAAGTCGCGCAGCGCCCCATTGACGTGAGCGAACGGGCTCTCGCGCAGATACATCTCCGCCGGCAGCCGCTCGACGGCGCCCCGGACCACGCCCGCCGCGTCGCCGGTCTCGACTTCGCCTGCCGCTGAGACCGCAAGGCGCTCGATGAGGCCATGGTGGGAGTAGGAGGCGACGGCGTTGCCGTGCGCGTCCTCGGTCTCGCGCAGCGCGCCGTCGGCGTCAACATCGATCCGCCAGCGTAGCACATACTGGCTGTCGAACGAGAGCGGCGTCAGCCGCAGGATCTGGTTGACCGTGCGGGCCGGCGGGGCGAAGCGGTGGATGATCTCGTGCGAAACCCTGATCCGCATATCGGGACCGCGCGGCCTTTCTCAGGTGAAGAGATATTGTTCGGAGATCGTGGTCGAAAGGCGCGCATTGTCCTCGATGAACTCGGTGATGAACTCGTGCAGGCCGCCCTGGAAGATCTCGGTCATGCTCGAACGCTCGAGCTTGGCGTACATCGTCCGCGCCTGGCGCTGGGCGAGGCCGCTGCGCCCGTCTTCGCGGGCGAGCGCATCAAGCGCGCGGTCGATGCTCTCGTAGCAGGAGATGAGCGAGCGCGGCATCGCCGCCTTCAGGATCAGGAGGTCGGCGATCAGCCACGGCTTGACCCGGTCGCGATAGACCCAGTGATAGGCCGTCGCGGCGGAGACCGCGCGCAGGATCGCCACCCACTGGAAGTAATCGAGCGGCCCGCCGACCGTCTCCGTCGACGGCAGCAGCAGGTGATATTTGACGTCGAGCAGGCGCGCCGTGTTGTCGGCGCGCTCGACGAAAATGCCGAGCCGGTTGAACCAATAGGCGTCGTTGCGCAGCATCGTGCGGTAGCAGGAGCCGTCGAAATCGAGCGACGCCTTCTTCACATAGTCGAGGAAGCGCATCAGCTCCTCGCGATCGAGCGACCGGTTGCGGCCCCGGCTCGTCTCGAACCGCTTGAGCTGGAGCCAGGCGTCGTTGATCGCGGTCCAGGTCTCGGCGGTGAGCGCGGTGCGCACCGCGCGTCCGGCGGCGCGCGCATTCTCGAGGCAGTTGCGGATCGAGGACGGGTTCGCGAGTTCGAAAGTCAGGTATTCGACCGCCGCCTCCTCGTCGAGCTCGCCGTGCTTTTCGACGAAGATGTCGTAGGCGCCGGCGGCGTTGAGCGCGCCCTCCCATTCGCCGACCTTGTCGCTCTCGGTCTTGGGGAGATATTCGAGCCGAAGCGTCGCCTCGATGGTGCGGGCGATGAAGTCCGCCCGCTCCATCGAGCGGGCGAGCCAGAACAGGTTGTCGGCGGTGCGCGCAAGCATCGACGTCAAGCCTGGCCTTCCAGGTCGTCGACGATCCAGGTGTCCTTGGTCCCCCCGCCCTGGCTCGAATTGACGACCAGCGAACCCTCCTTCAGCGCAACGCGGGTGAGGCCGCCGGGCACGATGCGCACGCCGTCCGCGCCCGACAGCACGAACGGGCGCAAGTCGACGTGGCGCGGCGACACGCCGCTCTCGAATGAGGCCGGACAGGTCGACAGCGCCAGCGTCGGCTGGGCGATGTAGTTATTCGGATCGGCCATGACTTTGGCCCCGAACTGCTCGCGCTGGGCGGCGCTCGCGTGGGGGCCGACCAGCATGCCGTAGCCGCCCGATCCATTGACTTCCTTGACCACCAGTTGATCGAGGCGCTCCATCACGTACTTGAGCGACGCCGGCTCCCGGCAACGATAGGTCGGCACGTTTTTGAGCAGCGGCTCCTCGGAAAGATAGAACCGGATGAGGTCCGGAATATAGCTGTAAATCGCCTTGTCGTCGGCAATTCCGGTGCCGATTGCATTTGCGATCGTCACATTGCCAGCCAAATAGGCGCCGACGAGTCCAGGCACGCCCAAAACCGAGGCGGGATTGAAGACCAGGGGATCGAGAAAATCATCGTCGACCCGCCGGTAGATCACATCGACCCGGCGCGGCCCGAGCGTGGTGCGCATGAACACCTGGTCGTCGTCGACAAACAGGTCGCGGCCCTCGACCAATTCGACGCCCAGCTTGTCGGCGAGGAAGGAGTGCTCGTAATAGGCGGAATTGAACGCGCCTGGAGTCAGGATCACGATCGTCGCCTCGCCGCCGTTGAGACGCGGCGCGACTGAGCGCAGACAAGCGAGGAGCTGGTCGGGGTAATCGTCGACCGGGGCGACGCTGTGGCGGGCGAACAGGTCGGGCAGGAGCCGCATCGTCACTTCGCGGTTTTCGAGCATGTACGACACGCCCGACGGCGTGCGGGCGTTGTCCTCGAGGACGTAAAACTCCTCGTCGTCCACTCGCACGATGTCGATGCCGGCGATATGGACCCAGATGTCGTGGGGCGCGCGCCGGCCGATCATTTCCGGCCGGTAGAACGGATTGCGCACGATCAATTCGGACGGGACGATCGCCTCTTTCAGAATGGCGCGCGGCCCGTAGACGTCCTTGAGGAAGAGGTTGAGCGCGCGCGCCCGCTGCGCGAGGCCGGCCTCGAGCCTGCGCCATTCGGCGCGCGAGATGAGACGCGGAACGATGTCGAACGGAATAAGCCGCTCGGCGGCGTCCTTGTCGCCGTAGACGCCGAAGGTGATGCCGATCCGCCGGAACATGAATTCGGCCTGGACGCGGCGCGAAGCGAGCAGTTCAGGCGGCGTTTCGCTGAGCCAGCGCGCGACCTGATGATAGAGCGGCCTCGTCGGGCCGCCGGCAATCCCCATCTCGTCGAACGCCGCCATTCCGCCTGCCCAAACCTCTTCGCCAGCGTCGTCAGGCTCGAACGACGCTCCGCCTCGGTAATTCACCGGTCGCAACTTCCGTGCCGCCGCCTCGGGCGCGCTCGAGCGCCTCGGCGCCGCGCATTGCAGCCGTCGCCGGCCACGCGCCGAAATTCGCTTCCACCTGCAGCGCGTCGGCCAGCCGAAGCCGGAACGCCTCGCGCGAAATCTCAACCGCGCCCAGGCTCGCCAGGTGCTCGGTCGAGAATTGCGCGTCGAGCAGCCGGAAACCGCCGCTCCTGAGGCGCGCGAACAGATGGACAAGCGCGACCTTCGAGGCGTCGCGGGCGCGATGGAACATGCTTTCGCCGAAAAAGGCGCCGCGCAGGCTCACGCCGTAAAGGCCGCCGACCAGCCGATCGCCCTCGTAAGCCTCGAGCGAATGGGCATGGCCGGCGGCGAACAATTCGCCATAGAGCCGCACGATCTCGTCGTTTATCCAGGTCTTCTCGCGCTCGGCGCAGGCGCGCACGACCGCTTCGAACGCGCGGTCGGCGGTGACCCGGTATCGATCCGACCGCACCGTCTTGGCGAGGCTGCGCGACACGACGAGCCCATCGAGCGGGAAGATTCCGCGCTCGTGCGGCTCGACCCAGAACAATTCCTTGGCGTCGCGGCTCTCGGCCATCGGAAAGACGCCGATCGAATAGGCCCTGAGCAGGATGTCCGCCGTCAGCTCGAATTTTCGCGGCGCGGTCCTCATGCGCGCAATCGTGGAACCGTCCGCGCGGGCCGTCAAGCCGCAGCGGCGCCCGTCGCCGGCAGGGCGTTGGTCTTGCCTCTCGACGCGGCGCGTGTATGCTAATCTCTCCAAAACGTCATACTTCTCTTGTCCTAAGCGGAGGGAATGGCTCCATGGAGCGGATCACGATCAGCGTGTCCGACGAGTTCGCGGCCGAGTTGGCCGCGTTCATGGGAAGCGAGCGGTACGACAATCGCTCGGAAGCGGTACGCGATCTCGCGCGTCTCGGCCTTGAGCGGGCGCGCATCGACCACAGCATCTCCGGGGACTGCGTCGCGACGCTCTCCTATGTCTTCAACCACCATACCCGCGAGCTGGCGAAGCGGCTGACCGATGCGCACCACGAGCATCACGGTCAGGAGGTCGCGACGATGCACGTCCATCTCGATCACGACAGCTGCCTCGAAGTCGCGGTGCTTCGCGGCGACGCCGCAAAGGTGCGTGAATTCGCGAAGACGGTCATCGCCGAACGCGGCGTCACCCACGGTCAGGTCAGCTTCGTGCCCGTTTCAATCGACGTGGCGACCCACATCCACGGAGCCGCGTCCCGCGGGCACGCTCATGCACACCCGAAAATCTAGGATCAATCCCTCGTTGAGAGGGCGATAGGGGCAGAGATGGGCGACATTCCATCGGCGCTACTCAACAATGAGGGCGGCAACCTGAGAGCCAAGGTGATCGGCATGTACGTGCTGCTGATCGGGGCGAATATCGCCGCCTGGCTTTGGGCTCTGTCGGCGTTTCGCGACTATCCGATCCTGCTCGGCACGGCGATGCTCGCCTACACGTTCGGCCTGCGCCACGCCTTTGACGCCGATCATATCGCCGCGATCGACAACGTGA
>JBAUXQ010000587.1:0-3451 GCA_049584355.1 Roseiarcus sp.
GCGCCTACGACGAAAACTCTTGGGGATTTACAGCGAGCGATGGTCCCGGGCCGGCGACTTACATGATAAATGGAATAAAGAGGCGCTTCTTCGGCTATAAAGCTCGGGGCGCGCCTTACGGCCCTGACGATGGCAGCATTGCTCCCTGGGCGGTTGCTGCCTCTCTCCCCTTCGCGCCCGAGATCGTGCAGCCGTCGCTGACGCATTTCGAGACGTTGGAGCTGCGCGAGAACGACGGCTATGGCTTCAAAGCCACATTCAACGCCACCATGGCGGAGAGGTCCGGTTCTTCGCGCCCATGGGTATCGCCGTTCCACTTCGGAATTAACCAGGGGCCGATGCTGTTGATGCTCGAGAACTACCGTACCGGCCTCGTTTGGAATCTCATCCGCCGTCGATGCGCCTATCTTGTCGTTGGGCTTCGCCGCGCGGGCTTTTCCGGGGGTTGGCTCGGAGCCGAAAACTTGGCGGCGGAGACGGATAGAGAGTGCAGCCACCTCTAGCTCGCACTACCCCCGGCGTCGCCGCAAATGATCGCGACGTCGACGATCTCATGCAACTGGACGGGAAGCGTCCCCATCTCGGCATCGCGATCTGCTCTCGGCAAGCGCGCCATTGAGATCGCGGATGGATTGGATCCTTCTATGCGAGCCCCGCAGCGGTTCCCGATTGCGTCAAGGGACGATCCTTGGGCATGGCCGCGGCTTTCGGGGGATCGAAGAAGCGGTAGGC
The DNA here is from genome assembly GCA_049584355.1 of Roseiarcus sp. Lineage (GTDB taxonomy): Bacteria > Pseudomonadota > Alphaproteobacteria > Rhizobiales > Beijerinckiaceae > Roseiarcus. The sequence continues at coordinate 733 of JBAUXQ010000587.1, forward strand.
AAGCAGCTTTACGCGATCATTGACGAGGAACCAGGCCACGGCGTAGCCCCAGACGAACAACGCCCAGCCCCAGCCGAGCGGCGTCATGAACAGGCCGTAGACCGCGATCAGGGTCGCCACCGCCTGCGTGCCGAAGACCGCGAGGAGCAATATCGGAGCGGGACGGATAGACCAGAATGGTCCGCGGGTGCGTGTCAGGAAAATCGTGAGGTGACCGGCCACCGACAGCTTGAGGTACATCAGCGTTTGGATATGCGCGCGGTCGAGATGGAAGACGCGCTCGCCGAGATAGAAGAGGCCAAATGCGGAAGTGACCCCGATGACGCCGAGAACGGTGGATACACCGAGAACCGTGCGCATATCCCACGCTTCGGGCTTCTTCCTGTAGATGACGTTGTCATAGGCGATCGACAGGATCGCGCCGTCGTTGAGCAGCGCCAGCATGACGATCATGATCGCTGTCAATGGATAGAAATTGAAGACGACGATCGCCAGCGTCATGAACAGGAGAACGCGCAGCGTCTCGGCGATCCGGTAGATGGCGTAGCTGTTCATCCGCTGGAAGATGCGCCGGCTTTCCTTGATTGCGTCAATGATGACCGAGAGACCCGGCGTGAGGAGCACAATGGCCGCCGCCGCGCGCGCCGCATCCGTCGCGCCGGAGACTGCGATCCCGCAGTCCGCCTTCTTCAGCGCGGGGGCATCGTTCACACCGTCGCCGGTCATGCCGACGATATGGCCGTGCTTCTGCAGCACGTCGACGATATGAAACTTATGTTCGGGGAATACTTGAGCGAAGCCGTCCGCGTCCTCGATGGTCTTGGCCACCGCCCCCGTTTCCTCGGTCTTGGCGTCGCCGAGGGTGTTCGCGTCGAGGATGTTCGCCCCCATTCCCAACGTCTTGGCCATCTCGCGGGCTATCGCCAGAGCGTCGCCTGTCACCATCTTGATCTTCACGCCCATCTCGGCCGCCGTCGCGACGGTCGCTTTGGCGTCTTCGCGCGGCGGATCGAACAGCGACAGGACGCCGAGAAGCCGCCATTCGCCGTCGCCATCGGCGCGCGCGACGCCGAGCGCCCGAAAGCCGCGAGCTGCGAAGCCGTCGACGGCCTTGTCGACTGCGGACTTCACCGTGGCTGCGTTCGCCGACAGCGCCAGGATCACCTGCGGCGCGCCCTTGGTCACCTTGAATATCTTTCCATCCGCACCCTTGACCGTGGCCTCGGTCCGCTTGTGCACGGGGTCGAACGGCGTGAAATGTGTAATTTGATACGGCTTCAGCGCCTCCTTGTCTTTGAGGCCGCCGATGACCGCGAGGTCGATCGTGTCGTTGTTCGCCGCTTCCGAGGCCAGTGCGCCGGCGAGGATAAGCTCACCGGCGGTCGTGGCATCGAGGCAGAAGGGATCGCCAAGCGTGAGCTTATTCTGGGTCAGGGTTCCGGTCTTGTCGGCGCACAGCACGTCTACGCCCGCCAATTCCTCGATCGCGACCAGCTTGCTTACGATCGCCTGTTTCTTTGCCAGGAGGCGCGCGCCGACCGCCATGGTCACTGACAGAACGGTCGGCATCGCGACGGGAATCGCCGCAACGGTCAGCACGAGAGAAAACTGCAGCAGGGTCAGGATCGGCTCGCCGCGATAGATCCCAAGGCCGACGATGACCGCGACCAGGATCAGCGCGAGGATGATCAGGTAGTTGCCGATCTTCAGCACTGCTTTCTGAAAATGGCTGACGGTGACCGCCGTCTCCACCAGTTCCGCCGTCTTGCCGAAGTAGGTCTTGCCGCCTGTCGCATAGACGAGCGCGCCGATTTCGCCGCGACGAACGATTGAACCGGAGAACACGGCGTCGCCCGATTTGCGAGTGGCCGGCAAGGACTCCCCCGTCAGCGCCGACTGGTCCACCGATATCTCGTCGCCGTCCAACAAGCGCGCGTCTGCCGGCACGATGTCGCCGAGACGCAGGCGGATCGAGTCGCCTGGCACGAGCTCACGCGCCGCCGGATTGACCCACTTGCCGTCGCGTTTCACTCTGGCCTTGATCGCCAGCGTCGCCTTCAGGGCGGCGATAGCGTTGCCCGCCTGATGTTCCTCCCAAAATCCGACCACGGCGTTGGCGAGAAGCAGAAGGAGGATGATGCCAAAGTCCGGCCAATGCTGAGCCGCCGCCGACAGGATCACCGCCGCTTCGATCATCCAGGGGATCGGACCCCAGAAATAGGAGAGGAACTTCAGAAGCTCGTTGGTCTTCTTCTCCGCGATCTCGTTGGGGCCAAATTGCATCAGCCGCTTTTTGGCCTCGGCTTCTGTGAGGCCATCGGGCGAAGAGCCGAGCTCCTTCTCGACCTCTGCCAGAGGCCGAGTTTGCAGATTGTCGTTGGCGACAGGCTTCAATCCCGGCCTGGATTGGGGAGCGGCCGGGTGATCCTGGTGAACCGACATCGTCGAACCTTTTCCACGTGGCTCCGCGTCACGACGCCGGATGCCCATTCGCCCAGGGTCTGCGAGAGAGCAGTCAACCGGGCACGATCGTCCTTAGACCTAACGATCACGCGCAAACAGCGTCGGAAACTACGCACGAGGTGATATCCGGCCGTTGTGCCCGCTGCTCCGGCAATCCCGGTCACCGCGTTCGCAGGAGGCGATACTGAGGTCGGACGCCCAATGACCCACATTTCAGACCATGAGAATGTCTTGGACCTTCAATGCCCGCTACTAG
>JBAUXQ010000588.1:0-5234 GCA_049584355.1 Roseiarcus sp.
TCGAGACTGAGCCCGACCTCGCGGAAACGATGCGCCGGCTGAACCGGGCGAGGGAGGTCGAGCTCGGCCTTGGCCGGATGACGTGAGCGCCCGCCGGGTCGGGCCTACGGCGGCAAGCCCGCCTTCAAAATCCCCTCGCGCACGTGTTCGGCGTCGTCGACTTGGCGATAGTGGAGGGTGCCGAGAAACGTCTTGGCGCTGAAGGCCGGCTCCCGCTCGACGGCCTCGGACGGCGCGGCGCCGAACGCGGCTAGCGGCATTACTCTTCTGGGACTCCCGCCTTGCGCATGCCGTTCTCGATGCGTTCGCGCTGGGTGAGGTAGGTCGGACCGTCGCGCCTGCCCACTCCGGAACCCGGCTTTGCGACGACCACACAAGCCTCAGCGAGGCTTAACAACACTACCACATCGGCTGCCCCCGTCCAGATGCCGCGGCCCCCGTTCCTGAGCGCGCCGCTCTCGTGCTAGCCTCCGCCGCGTGCGGAGCGCGGCAAGCGCCGCGCGGAGAGGGTTTCGGGGAGGGAATGCATGCGGCGACGCGATGTCCTCGGGCTCCTCGCCGGCGCGGTCCTGCCCTGGCCTCGGCCCGCGCGGGCAAGCCAGGCCCTGCTTGATGAATCGGTCGGGTTCGCCGGCCAGATCCTGTTCCTGGCGATCAAGACCCCGGCGCTCGTGCTCGGCGTTGTCCACGACGGTCAGACGTCGATCCAGGGCTTCGGCCGCCGGGCCGACAATCCGAACGAGGCTCCGGGAGCGGACACGCTGTTTCGGATCGGCTCGATCACCAAGGCGTTCACCGGCCAGGTGCTGGCGAGCCTGGCCGCGGACGGCGTGGTCAGCCTCGCCGATCCTCTGACCAAATACGCGCCGGAGTTCATTGCGCCGATGTCGGAGGGCGGGCGGCCAATCCGGCTGATCGATCTCGCCACCCATTCGGCCGGGCTGCCACGCGAAGTCCCCCATGAGGCGGGGCCGCCGGCCAATCCCTTCGTCAACATCACCACCGACGCCTTCGCCGCTTGGCTCAAGGCCAATCCGCTGATGTTCACGCCCGGGACTTCGGTCTCCTACTCCAACTTCGGCTTCGATCTTTTGGCCGCCGCGCTCGCTCGCGCCGCGCACGAGCCTTACCCCGATCTTCTCGAGGCGCGTGTCCTCCGGCCGCTCGGACTTACAGACACCACGTTCGCCCCGTCCGGCGGGCAGGCCGCGCGCATCATGTCCGGGCACAATTTTGACGGTTCACCGCTGCCCAACGCGACGACCGGCCCGGTCATCGTCGGCTCCGGCGGCCTTTATTCCACCCCGCGCGATCTGCTCGCCTGGCTGCAATGGCACCTCGACCGGTTCGGAAGCGAGCGCGCCGCCGAGCGGCTCATCGACCACGCCGCCTATCTGTGGCGCGACGGGCTCAACGCTGTGCTCGGGATGGACGAATCCGGGCATATGGACGCCATGGGGTTGGCCTGGGTCATCATGGCGCCCAAGGGCAACCGCCCGCTCATCCTGCAGAAAGCGGGCGGTCTCCAGGGGGTCTTTTCCTATGCCGCTTTCGCCCCGGCGCACGGGATCGGCGTCTGTGTCGCCATCAACGCGTTCGACGTCGCCGCGGGTTTGACGATGGCCAAGACCGCCAACGATCTCATCATGGAGCTTGCGCCGCGATAGGCGATTCGGAGGCCTTCAGGCGATCACTCCTCCGGGATTCCCGCCTTGCGGAAGCCCTCGGCGATGCGTTCGCGCTGTCGGAGAAAGACCGGATTGTCGCCTTCGGCGGCTTTCCGGAAGCGGGCGAGCGAATAGTTCGGGGCAAGCGTGAGCGCCGACTTCGCCTCGGCGCGCGCCTCGTCCAGACGCCCGGCCAGGGCGAGCGCCGCGGCGCTGTAGAACTGGCTCAAAGGGTAGTTCCGATTCGTATCGATCGAACGACGGAACAGCGCCACGGCTTCTTCATCCGCGCCGAGATGAAGTTTGGCGACGCCCAGAAGGTGCCACCACATGAAGCCGAAGGATTCCGCGGGCGCCAGCCGGAAGGCCTCGTTGATGTGCGCCTCCGCCTCTTCGGCTCGGCCCATGACGATCTTCGCCAGCCCGATCCAGGCGTGCGCCGCGCCGAGATTGCGATTCAGCGACGCAGCCTGCTCGAGCTCGCCGATCCCGCGCTGCGCCCGGTTGGTGTGAATGAGCACGAAGCCCAGCCAGAGATGGGCCCAGAAGTTGCGCGGCGCGACCGAGATCCCCTTGATCAGAAGCGTTTCCGCCTCCGCGAGCGTGCGCGCGCGGTCGTCGAAGCCATAGATCGCGCCGAGGATGACGCCGGCGCGGGCCGCGCCGACGAGCGCATCGACGTTTCCGGGGTCGAGAGCGACGGCGCGCTCGAACAGTTCGCGGGCGCGTCTGATGTTGTCGACCCCTCCTTTGCCGAAAACCTGCAGGCCGAGGAAATAGAGATCGACCGAATCGGGATTCTCTTCGTGCTCGGCGCGCCTGGCCTCGGCGGCCATCAGCTCCGGGCGCAATTGGTTGGCGAGGCGCGAGACGATCTCATCCTGGGTATCGAACGGATCCGCCATCGGCTTGTCGAAGCGATCCGCCCAAAGATGGGCGCCGGTCGTCGCGTCGATGAGCTGGGCGTTGACGCGCAGGCGGCTTCCGCTGCGCTGGATGCTGCCCTCGAGGATATACCGCACCTTGAGCTCGCGCCCAAGTTGCGTGGCGTCGAGGTGCTTGCCTTTGTAGGCGAAGGCGGTGTTGCGGGCGACGACGAAAGCATTGGTGATCTGCGAAAGATCGGTGGTCAGGCTTTCCGTGACCCCATCGACAAAATGCTCGTGCTCGGGGCCGGCGCCCAGACCCGCGAACGGCAGAACGACCAGCGACAGCCGGGGCGGCTGAGCCGCGACCGGCGCGGCGGCGGCCGCCGGCGGAGGACTGGCCTGGGCGCTCGCGCCGACCTCGAGCGAATAGACCCTGATCGGTTCGGCGATGTTCTTGAGCTCGGTCTGGCCGAGGTCGCTGACTGTGAGATCGAGCCGCCCCTTGACCTGGCGGTAGGCGTCCTCCGACAGGCAGATCGCGCCCGGCTTGGCGATGCCCTCAAGACGGGCGGCGATATTGACGCCGTCGCCCATCAGGTCGCCGTCGCTCTCCTCGACCACGTCGCCCAGATGAATGCCGACGCGAAACTCGATCCGGCGCTCGGGCGGCAGGCCGGCATTGCGCTCGACGAGGCCCTGCTGCATCTCGATGGCGCAGCGCACGGCGTCAACGACGCTGCGGAACTCGACGATGCTGCCGTCGCCCGTGCGCTTGACCACCCGGCCGCGATTGACAGAGATGGTCGGATCGATGAGGTCGCTCCTGAGCGTGCGCATCCGCGCCAGGATCCGGTCTTCGTCGGCGCCGGCCAGGCGTGAGAACCCGACAATGTCGCTGACCAGAATTGCCGCGAGTTTGCGCGCCTCAGTCATGGGTTGGACTCTCCGCCGGTTTCTGGGTCTATATAGGGCCGGGGCGACGACTATCCAGGATGCGGGCGTCGGGGCGCGTTTGTTGCTCCGCCACGCGTGATTTGACGCGTCCCGCGCCGCGGCTCAAGCTTGGCGCCGGATTCCTGCGGCGAGAAGGCCCCCTTATGACCGTCAACCGCCTCGTTATTCCCGACCTCGCCGGCAAGGCCGTGCTCATCACCGGCGGCTCAACGGGCATAGGGGCGGCTGTGGCCCGAGGCTTCGCCGAGCAAGGCGCGATCGTCGCAATCGGCTATCATTCGAGCGCGGACCAGGCGCACACGCTCGCTAGCGAGATCAAGGCCGCAGGCGGCGAGGCGCTGGCGGTGAAGGGGGATGTTTCGGATCCGAAGGCGTGCGCGCGGATCGTCGCCGAAACGACGGCCCGGTTCGGCCGCCTCGATGGCCTCGTCAACAATGCCGGCCTGATGCTCGGGCGAGTTAACTCGCTCGAGGCCACCGACGAGCACCTGCAGGCGGTGATCAATCTGAATTCGAGCTCGGTCATCTGGGTGACCCGCGCCGCAGTTCCCTGGCTCGAGCGCGAGGGCGGGTTCATCATCAACACAACTTCGATTGCGGCGCGGAACGGCGGCGCCGGCGGGGCAATGCTCTACGCCGCCGCCAAGGGTTTTGTCTCAACGATCACGCGGGGCCACGCCAAGGAACTGATCGGCAAGAAGATCCGCGTCAATGCGGTTTCGCCGGGCGTGATCGCAACGCCGTTTCATGACCGGTATACCGACGCGGCGGCGATGGAAGCGATTCGCAAGACCATTCCGATCGCCCGGATCGGGACCGCCGAGGATTGCGTCGGCGCCTATCTGTTCCTGGCCTCCGAGGCTTTGAGCGGCTACGTCGTCGGCCAGATCATCGAGGTCAATGGCGGTCAGTTGATGCCGTGAGGCGCTTCGCCCGAAAGACGGGGGTGTACCTGTGAAACCGAGCGCTCTCCTTGGCGTCGTCGCTCTCGGTATAGGCTTCGGCGGGAGCGCGGCGGCTGCGGACATAGGGATTCAGACCGAGCCGCCGTCGCCGGCAGCCGCCAACAACTGGAGCGGCCCCTATCTCGGCGTCAACCTGGGCGGAGCATGGCAATCGGCGCCTAGCTGGACGTACTTCAATCCGAACAACGGCGCTCGATTCTCGCTGAGCAGTCCCGGCAATTGGGGCGTGCTTGGCGGGGTGCAAGGCGGTTACGACTGGCAGGTCGGCGCGCTGGTTCTCGGCGTCGAGGGCGATGTCTCGCGGACGTCTCTCAGTGAAACACGGACCGTCCCCACAATCGGCGTCGGGAGCTTCGCCCGAATGAGCGCCGCCGATGACTGGCTAGGGAGCTTGCGCGGCCGTGTCGGATTCGCCGGATCGAACAATATTTTGTTCTATCTCACCGGCGGCGTGGCCGCGGCGAACATGGAAGACAACGGGCATATGACCCGCTTCATCGGCGCCGCGGAATACGTGGCTGACGCTGATTCGACGACGATCAGGCCGGGCTGGGTCGTGGGAGGCGGGGCTGAATGGATGGTCGCCCCTCACGTTACAGTCAGGCTGGAGTATCTCCACTACGATCTCAACAACAACCAGAGCCAGACCGGGCCGATCTTCCCCGGGATCTTCATTCCGGTCAGGTTCACCTGGACGAACTACGGCGCTGAGGTCGTCCGCGCCGGCCTCAACTACAAGTTTTGAAGAGGCGCGGGCTTCCTCAGAGCCTTCGCGCTGC
>JBAUXQ010000589.1:0-1767 GCA_049584355.1 Roseiarcus sp.
GCTCCGAAAAGCGCGTCAGAAGCGCAGCGGTGTCCCCCGCGGGTACGCTGTGTTTCGACATCTTCTCGCCGCCGCCCGGCGACACCGACGTAATGAGCCAGATTGAACGGCTGAGTTCCAAAGAAACGAAAATTGCGCCAAGATTGGTTCGGATAGCGGTCGGTTCTTCGTGTCGTTCAGCTATTGACTGCATGGCCGTCTCCACAGTGGGTGGTTTGCAACCTCACTCTGCGACGGGCTCGGCCGCTGTCCACCTCCCCATAGGATCTTCAATGAGGTCGCGACCTCGCCCGCCATCAGCCTCTGTGCCACGCGACCTCACAGAAGCCTCTAGATTCCAGATATGTCGATCTCGCGATTCATTGTCATCAATGCAATCGCGGCGGACGGGCTCGCGCCAAGCCGCTCGAATTTGCCCCACCATTTCTGAATTGCGGGGTCGTTCGCTTTCGACGGGGCGAAGGCGGGCAAACTTTTGCCGCTGCCCCAGGCCTCATCCATGTATTTCATCAACGCGTCCCACGCCTGGTCGGTCGCGATCCAGTGGCGAAACCGCGCAAAAGAGCCATAGAGAACGAGTGATTGGGTTCGTTCAGGGTGGCTGGCGGCGAAAAGCGCCGCAAGCGAGCCGCCCTCTGAGATCCCCATGAGCGATGCGCGCTCGATGCCGACCGCGTCCATGACCGCGCGGAGGTCGTCCATGCGCTCGTCCATATGCGGCAGGTGCGCAACGTGGTCAGAGAGCCCGGTCCCGCGCTTGTCGAAGAGGACGACGAGAAAGAAGCGCTAAGCTTGTTCAACGAGCGCGCGAAATGCGGCTCGTCCCAGTAATTCTCGATGTGAGAGACGAAGCCCGGCGCCACAACGAGGTCAGGCCCCTCGCCGAAGACCTGGTAGGCGATGTGGACGTCGCCGCTCTTCGCGTAGCGTGTGACGGGTTGCATGCCCAAGGTCCCTCCCGTCGTTGCTTCGATCACCCGGCTCGGCGACCGGCGGAGGGCTCTATCGACCAGTCCCCGTGGCTCCGCCGCGCGGGTGCGATAGGGATGAGAGCGTTCCCATGCTGTCACAAGCGTCGCTTTCTGTCCATGCGGCCGGCGTTAGATGGCCGAGGCCCGTCGGGCGCGACGCACCACGAAATCGACTTGAAAGTGGACCAACTCTGCCCGTTCGGGGCGGAGACCGCTGCGCCATTGATAAGACTCCGAAGGCAATATGATCTCGCCAGCGACCGCAATGCCCTCGTTGTGGCCGGGCTCCTGTCGACGCTTCTGCACCTGGCTTTGCTGAAGTGGCTAGTCGCATATTCGCAGGCGCCCGCCGCCTACCCGCCCTTGCCGGAAGCCGAGATTGTTCTGGCCTCCCGCTCCGATATCGAGAACGACAAGGCGCCCCTGACGAACGCCAGCCCATCGCCGTTGGTCCCAAAGAGCCTGCCGGAAATCCAGTCCCGTTCGCCGCCAGCCGACGCGCCATCTCCGGACGAGCGGCGCGCGCCGCTCGGCGACGCCTGGGCGCAATCCAGAATTATCCTGTCGTCACAGGAATTGGCCGACCCGCGCAATCGCAAGACCGTTGAGACGCTCAAGCGTCTGGAGCCGCAAACGCGCTCCCAGCAATTGTGCGATTTCGAGACGATCCTTCAGATCAATCGGCAGTTCAACGAATATGCCGTCGACTTCGTCATCGCCTACGCAACCGAGGCGGTCGTTCGAAAAGGCGACGCCGTCATTGCCCGCGGCGCGGCGTTTCACAGCAACGGACGAT
>JBAUXQ010000590.1:0-7159 GCA_049584355.1 Roseiarcus sp.
CACCCCAATGCAGATCGTCGGCGTGCGAGATGGGAAGATGAGTGTCATCGCGCAGGTCGGCGGCTGAAACGAGACGTCTCTTTTGCACTTCGGCGCGCAAGTCCCGGATATCTCGCCAGGCTAAATATCGGAGCGCATTGCTCGCGCCCCGACCTACCACGGCGAGAACCGGCGCGAAAAATTGCTCTGACAATGCCCTATGTCGAGCCGAACCTTTCGGATATTGGGCGGCTGTTCGGACGGAGGCGGGGGGCGCGGGACGCCGTCTCCGGCGACGAAGTCTCCCGCACGTAGGTCATCGCCGCGAGCACTCCGCTGGCCTCACAAATGACGCCAGCGAGGCGTAGACTCATTTCCACGCCGGCGAGCGCGCCGAGCAGCGTCAATTCGTTGGTGTCGCCCAGGTGTCCGATCCGGAACGCCTTGCCGGCGAGCCGGCCGAGACCCGCGCCGAGCGATATGTCGAAGCGGTCGAGCGCAATCGTGCGGAAACGGTCGGCGTCGCATCCCTTCGGCAACATCACCCCGGTCAATACGGGGGAATGCAAGCGCGGATCGAGGCAGATGGTCTCGAGGCCCCATGCCGCCACGGCGCGCCTGGTCGCCTCGCCATAACGTTGGTGCCGCGCGAAAACGTGCTCAAGGCCTTCCTCGTTTAGCATGTCGATGGCGACATCGAGGCCGTAGAGCAGGTTCGTCGCGGGCGTCGAGGGGAAGAAGCCGTGGGCGTTGGGAGCAATCATCTCCTCCCACGCCCAGAACTGCTTGGCCGTCTCGGCCTTGCGCGCAAACGCAAACGCTTTTTCGCTGACGGCGTTGAAGCCGAGGCCGGGCGGCAGCATCAGTCCCTTCTGCGAGCCGGAAACGCTGACGTCGACGCCCCATTCATCGTGACGGTAGTCCGCGCAGGCGAGCCCAGAAACAGTGTCGACCAGCAGCAAAGCGGGATGGCCCGCTGCGTCGATCGCCTTGCGGACTTCGTCGATCCTCGAAGTCGCCCCCGTTGAAGTCTCGTTGTGCACGACGCAGACCGCTTTGATCGAATGGCCCGCATCCTCGCGCAGCCGGCTCTCGATACGCTGCGGGTCGACGCCACCGCGCCAATCGGAGCCGATGAACTCGGGCCGCAAGCGCAGTCTTGCCGCCATATTCTTCCACAGGGTGGCGAAATGTCCCGTCTCGTACATGAGAACGAAGTCGCCCGGTGAAAACAGATTGGCGAGCGCGGCCTCCCAGGCGCCCGTCCCCGACGTCGGGTAGATGAAGACATGGCTGTCGGTCTTGAAGACACCCTTGATCTTTGCAAGGACGCGCTGGCCCAATTTCTGAAACTGCGGTCCGCGATGATCGATCACGGGCATGTCCATCGCCCGCAGAATCCGCTCGGGGATCGGGCTCGGCCCGGGAATCTGCAGGAAATGCCGGCCAGCACGCCGCCCTTCGTTGCCGCTCATCTGCGCTTCCTTTGAAGCCCGTTAGGGGAGACGACCCTCGCCGCTCGCCCCTTCTCCCGCGACGAGCGGCAGAGGGGCCGGGCATCCCATTTTGACTTATTCAGCCCATTGGAGACATTCAATACCGAGGGAAGGGTTAGCCAGATGGCCGGTTCGATTGCCGGGTTGGAGCGCGCGCTGCGCGGGGAAGGCGTCGGCGAAGTCGTGTTCGACGCCTTCGCGCGGGGCCGTTACGCGACCGACGCCTCGTCCTATCAGATAACGCCACTCGGGGTCGTCATTCCGGGCTCGATCGAAGAGGCGACGCGAGCCCTGAGCGTCGCACGGTTGCGCAACGTTCCCGTTCTGCCGCGAGGAGGAGGAACCTCGCAGAGCGGGCAAACGGTGAATGCGGCGCTGGTCGTTGATTGCTCGAAACGGCTTACCAAGATTCTGTCGCTCGATACGCAAGGGCGGCGCTGTCGGGTCGAGCCCGGCATCGTACTGGACGAACTCAATCGCCGGCTGAAGCCGAAGGGACTGTGGTTCCCGGTCGACATCTCGACGGCGTCGCGCGCGACGATCGGCGGCATGGCGGGCAATAACTCCTGCGGCGGCCGATCGCTTCGCTTTGGCACGATGCGGGACAACGTGCTCTCGATCGACGCCGTTCTCGCCGACGGTTCGCCCGCCCATTTCGGGGAGGTTAAGGCCGACCTCTCCGACCTTGCTGCCGACGACCCGCGGCGGCCGCTATTCGAGGACATATTACGGATCGGCGCACGAGAGGCCGATGAAGTCGCGGCTCGGTTTCCCACCGTGCAGAGGCGGGTCGGCGGCTACAATCTCGACGCGCTGACGCCGCGGGGCAGCCAGTCTGCCGGCAACGTCAATCTCGCTCATCTTCTCGTCGGCTCCGAAGGGACGCTCGCCTTCTCGACGGCGATCGAATTGAAGCTTTCGCCGCTGCTGGGGCGACGCGCGGTCGGGGTCTGCCATTTCGGATCGTTCTTCGAGGCGATGGACGCCGCGCAGCACATCGTTGCGCTGAATCCGATCGCGGTCGAACTCGTCGATCAAACCATGATCGGGCTCGCGGCCCAAATTCCGATCTTCAAGCCGACACTCTCCGCGTTTCTGCGCGGGGATCCCGAGGCGCTGCTCGTGGTGGAATTCGCCGAGAGCGACGACGAGAACCGCAGGCGGCTCTCCAGTCTGACGCACCTGCTCGGCGATCTCGGCTTCGGGTGGGACCGTCAGGGGAGAAAATGGGGCGGCGTGGTCGAAGTGCTCGATCCGGCGCTGCAAACGTCGATCGCCGAAATGCGCGCGGCGGGCCTGAACATCATGATGTCGATGAAGGATGCACGCAAGCCGGTCTCGTTCGTCGAGGATTGCGCGGTCCCACTGCCGCATTTGGCCGAGTATACGGCCCGGCTGACGGAAGTCTTCGAAAAGCACGGCACCCGGGGCACGTGGTACGCGCACGCCTCGGAAGGGTGCTTGCACGTCCGGCCGGTGCTCAATCTGAAACTGGATAAGGACGTCAAGGCGATGCGCGCGATCGCCGAAGAGGCCTTCGCGCTGGTGCGCGCATACAAGGGCTCGCATTCGGGCGAGCACGGCGACGGCATCGTACGCTCCGAATTTCACGAGAGCATGTTCGGCTCGCGGCTGGTGCGCGCGTTCGAGGAGGTGAAAGACCGCTTCGACCCGAAAGGGCTCTACAATCCTGGCAAAATTGTCCGGGCGCCGCGTTTTGACGACCGGACTAATTTTCGCTTTCATCCGGATTATCGCGTCGTCGAGTTCGAGCCCGCGCTCGACTGGTCCGCCTTTCCCGGCGCCGCCGGCGGAATTTCAGGCGCCGTCGAGATGTGCAACAACAACGGCGAATGCCGGAAGCTTGCCGGCGGCGCGATGTGTCCCTCCTATCGCGTGACCCGCGATGAGCGCGACGTGACGCGAGGCCGCGCGAATACGTTGCGTCTCGCGATATCGGGTCAGCTCGGCCCCGATGCGCTGGCGTCCGACGAAATGGCCGAAACGCTGAAGCTCTGCGTTTCCTGCAAAGCGTGCCGCCGTGAATGCCCGACCGGCGTAGACATGGCGCGCATGAAGATCGAGGTTCTTGCGGCGCGCGCCCGCGGCGGTCGCCTTGGCGCGCGTGAGCGCCTAATCGCCTATTTGCCGCGCTACGCAGGGCGTGCGTCCCGCCTGCATGCTCTCATGAATTTGCGCGATCGCGTTCCCCTTTTTGCGAAATTGTCCGAGCGGCTGCTAGGGTTCGCCGCCGGGCGGAGCTTGCCCTGGTGGCGACCGGGCTGTTTCCGTTCCGATGGCGAAGCCCATGGTCCCGAGGCAGGCCCAGAAGTCGCGCTGTTCGCCGATACGTTCAACGCGACATTCGAACGCGAGAAGATCGACGCTGCGTTGCGCGTTCTCGTCGCGGCGGGCTATCGGGTTTATGTCCCGAAAGCCGCCGATGGGCCGATCTGTTGCGGCCGCACTTTCCTCGCGGCCGGATTGGTTGAGCAAGCGCGCTTCGAGGCCTCGCGATCCCTCGCCGTTCTCGCGCCGTTCGCGGAGCGAAACATTCCGATCGTGGGTCTCGAGCCGAGCTGCCTCCTGACGTTCCGCGACGAGGCGATCGTGATGCGGCTGGGCGAGAGCGCCGACAAAGTCGCAGGCTGCGCACTGCTGTTTGAGGAGTTCGTCGCGCGCGAACGAGATGCAGGGCGCTTTAAAATCGAACTCGCGCCGATAGCGGCGAAGGCGCTGTTGCACGGCCATTGTCATCAAAAGAGTTTCGGCGCCATGGCGGCGACGGAAGAAGCGCTTCGCCTGATTCCCGGGCTGGAGGTGCGGACGATCGAGTCCAGTTGCTGCGGCATGGCCGGCGCCTTTGGCTATCAGGCGGAAACCTATGAGATGTCCCTCGCGATGGGCGAGTTGTCCCTGCTTCCCCGCGTGCGCGCGGCGGAGGAGGCGACGCTCATCGTCGCCGATGGTTTTTCCTGCCGCCACCAAATTCGCGATGCAACGAAGCGCGTGGCGATCCACGTCGCAGAGGCGCTCGACCGCGCGCTGGCGGCCGGGACCTGAGAAGCGGATGATCATTTTCCCCTTACGGGGGAGAAGGGGTTCCGTAGACCCGTGACCGATGTTCGTACCCGCTGCGTCAACAAGACCGGTCGAACGAGTCCGGATGACCGTACTCATCACCTCGGCGAGATCAATGCCGACCGGTCGCAATGGAAATTGACGCGAACATTGCCGGGATCGAAAGACGGCAGATGGAGGTTCTGGACGTTTCGACGCGATTAGGCGATGAGGCTGGTTTGATGCCCTTTCTTTTTTCATACGGCACGCTTCGGCAAGAAGATGTGCAAGTGTGTCGACCTTCGGCAGGAGACTGGCTGGTTGGCCGGACCAATTGGAGAATTTCGAGCAGTCGCTTGTGTTGATCGAAGACGAAGACGTCATCGCCAAAAGCGGCAAGACTCAGCATCCGATCGTCAAATTTACGGGCCTTAGGAGCGACCGGATCGACGGAACCGTGTTCGTTCTCTTCAATGAACGGGATTGTGGATCGCGCCGATCAGGAAGCCGGGCCAGTCGCGCTCGAAGAACGGCTGGTAGTCTCGATCGCGACGACGCACGAGCCGCGTAGCGCAAGTGAAAGTCTCACCGTTCAGGCGAACGCGTACCTGTTCAGCGCGGCCTTCTGGTCGCTCGGAAGCGAACCGGAAGTCCTCAAGAGGACCTGTGCGAGCCATAGGCGTGCGATCCCCGTCTGGAGCGCAAAGGGCCCGGGCGCCGCGGCTGCCTCCGCCATGCTCGACAAAGAACGCGAGCGCCGTGAGGACGGCTTCGGAGAGGAGCGCCGTCTGCTGCCACTGCAGTGCGCGCAAGGCGCCGGAGGCACCGTCGTACGCGACGCCCTGCTGCCGGATCGACCTGTTCAGCGCCCGAGCCGAATCGAGAGCCGAACGCACGTCGATCGCGTTGCAAAGAATGCCGGCATGATCGCTCATACGGGCCTGAACGTCCTTTCGGATCGCGCTGACGGTCAGAACGCTATCGATCTTCAGGACATCGAGAACGCGTTCGACGGCTTCGTCGACCAGAGCGAAGCCCGCGCGAACCTCCGAACCGGACGCACGCCTCACGGCGATGTGCTCGGCGCAGCGTGTGGCAAGGACCTGTCCCGCATTCAGCGCGGCGCCGCCCGGCCTCGTCACTCCGTGCGTCCCCGCGGCCTCGCCGACTGCGTAGCAGCCACTGAGACTCGTCTCCCCCCATGTGTCGACCGCCAGACCGCCGTTCATATGCTGGTTATTGATCGCAAACTGGAGAGGATCGCGGGTGATGTCGTACCTGTACCGCTTGTAGAGCTCGATCGACAGAGGGTTCATCTGGCGTAGACGGTCCAACGGCATTTCGAGCAGTGCGCCGCTCTTGCCGAGGTACGCGCGGACGTCGTCATCCAGTGTGTCGAGACTGAATTCCGCCTCTCCGGGCACGGCTAGCGGGTTCCGATTGAAGTCCATGAAGACCTTCCGTCCCGCTTGGGTTTCCCGGAAGACTGCAAGGTCGAGAAGGCTCGAGCCGAAGTCGAGCATGCGGGTCGCGTGGAACGGCCACTGATAGCCCTTGCGGAAGATGTTCGACGCCAGCTCGCACGTAGTCCGGTAATAATGGGCGAGGAAATTCCGCTCGTTCCCTCGCGAATCGCGCGAGTAGATGTAGGGCATGCACTGGACGTAGGTTCCGGAAAGATTCCAAGGAAATTGATCCCGCGGCGTGCTGATTCCAAATTGGCTTTCCGTCAGGTTGACCGCATCGATCCCGGCCTCCAGCGCAAGGCCGAGCGAGCCGAAACAATGCCGGGGATAGACGCTGTCGCGATAGAGCTCGCCTGGTCCGCCGGTGGCGATGACTAGCGCGCCGCTCAGGAATACGATGAGCCCGAGCGGATTGTCCGCCGTGCGGCGCTTGGGCGAGATCGCCAGCGCGCCGACGCAACCTCGCCCCGCGTTCGATTCGACGAGCACCCGGACGCCGGTCGTCTGATTGAAAATCGGGATGTTGAGCCGGATCGCCTCGTTTGCCAGCACTTGCACCATAAGACGTGAGGTTCGGGGACCACAGCTTGTCGCGCGCCCAACCTCGTCATGGTCCGTCTGATAACGCAACACCCCGCCGAGTCGGTCTTGGGGTACTGGCAGCCCCATAAACTGAAGCGAGGAGAGCGCCCGTGACGACCCCACTGCTTCCACATAGGCCGTGTCTTCGTCCATCGCGCCGCCTGCGCCCAATGCGTCCGCCATAGCGCGGTAGTCGTCGCCTCGTCCGGCCCCGTTGGCTGTGTGAAGGGTCTGCTTGTCGGAGCCCGAGCAGGCCGACGTTCCCCCGTAGGCGCTTTGGGTGGCGATGATAACGTCGACCCCGCGGCGTTTAAGCTCCACCGCGGCGCGCAGCCCCGCAGCGCCGCTTCCGAGGACCACGGCTTCGCATCGGTGCACCGGTAGGGAGAAGCCACGAGCGGCCGCGAACTCTTTCGGCGGCCTCTCGATTGCGAGCCGCGGCATGGCGACGTCGGTCAGTCGGTCTAGTATCTCCTGCGGAACGGTCGTGCTCAAGCGCGTTATCCGGGTTGGGATTGACGAGGCGATCGAAACCGGGTAGATGTCGTTAGCACGTTCCAATTTTCTTGACAATGC
>JBAUXQ010000591.1:0-2879 GCA_049584355.1 Roseiarcus sp.
AGATCCTCCGCCACGTCGACGCGCGCGTCCTGCAGGAGCGAAGCGACATCATAGGCCGGGGGCCCGAGCACCGCGTCCTGAAAATCGATCAGGCCGATCCTTTTCAGCCCCTGCCGCTCCGCCAGCCAATGCAGGTTGGGCGAATGAAAGTCGCGCAGCGTCCAGGTCGTCGGCCGAGCGAGGATCGGCCCGAGCAGTTCGCGCCAGATCGCCAGGAATTGCATCCGCGCGCCCGTGGGCGGCGTCGTCCGCGCGACCGCCGGCGCATACCAGTCGAGCGCCAGCTCGACCTCGACCAGCATCGCCTCGATGTCGTAGACCGGCAGGGCGTAGGTTTCGTCGCCGACCGGCAGGCTTTCCGGCAATTCGCGCCCGTGAAGATCAACGAGAAGCGCAATCGCCTCCGCGTATCGCGCGCCGTCGGGAACGCCGCTCTCGGCGATGGTGGCTGAGCCGAAGTCCTCGATCAGCGCCAGGCCTTCCTCGACGCTGAAGGCGATCAGGGCGGGCGCGGAGTAGCCGAGGCCCCGCAAGCCGTCCGCCATGGCGACGAAGGCGCGGATGTCCGGCGAAAGCTTGGCGATCGCCGCATACGGCTTGCCGTAGCGCAGGATCGGCCCGTCGCGCCGGGGCGGCGAGATCATCAGGATCGCCGTTGCGCCGCTCAGCCGCGTGAGCCGCTCGTAGGCGCGAATCGACGCGTCCCCCTGGAGGAATTCGAGCCTCGCGCCGCTCCAGCCGGCGCGCTTCAAGAGCCGCGCGACTCCGAGCGCCAGCGCCAGGCGGCGGCCGACCGCGCCCTTTCCACGCAGCGTGAGCCGGCGATAGTCGGGACCTCGGCCCGGGTCGAAACGGATCTCGACTTCGAGCCGGTCGGCGGGCAGGGCTTCGGCGACCCGCTCCGGCCATTCGACGATGGCGATCGCGTCGGCAACCGCTTCATCCCAGCCGAGATTTTCGAGCTCGCGCGGTCCACGCAGCCGATAGAAATCGGCGTGGACGACCGGGCCTCGCGGCGCGTCATAGACCTGCATCAAAGTGAAGGTCGGGCTCGGCGCCTCGAGATCGGGCGCCCCCGCCAGGGCCCGAATCAGGCCCCGCGCGAAGGTCGTCTTGCCCGCGCCGAGATCGCCGGTCAGGCCGACGAAATCCCCGGGCTCAAGCCAGGCCGCCTGCGCCGCAGCGATCTCCAGCGTCGCGGCCTCGTCCGGCGCCTCGAGGCTCCAAGCATCGGTTCCTTCGGTCTGGTCGGCGCGACCGGTCATGCCCTTCTACTGCGCCGATTGCTGCTCGGAGGGCGCCGCCAGTTGCGGGCTTGCGTCCACGGGAAAAATGCAGGTGACCGTAGTGCCCTCCCGGGGAGCGGTATCGATCAGCACCCGGCCGTGATGCAATTCGACCATCTCTCTCACGATCGACAGACCAAGTCCGGGGCCGCGATGACGCGAGCCATTGGGAAAGGTCTCGAACCGATCGAAGACCCGTTCGATCATCTCCGGGGGAATGCCGCGTCCGCGATCGCTGACCTTGAACACGATCTCCGACCCGCGCCGCATCGCCGCCAGCGTGACCGTCTGGCCCGCCTCCGAATAGTTGATGGCGTTGGAGAGCAGATTGAACAGAACCTGGCGCACCCGCCGGCCGTCGGCGCTGAGCGACCCGACGCCGTCGGTCATGACGATGCGCAATTCGATCGCGGCGTCGCTCAACCGGTCCTGGACGCCCGCCGCCGCGGCCTTCATCGCCTCGGCGACGTCGACGTCCTCGAGCCGCAGGTCGAGCGCCCCGGCGTCGATCGACGCCAGATCGAGAATGTCGTCGATGATGGCGAGGAGCGCATGCGACGAATCGGTGATGAACCCGGCATATTCGAGCTGCTTGGGATTGAGCGGGCCGACGCCGCCCGCCGCGAGAAGCTGGGTGAAGCCGATGATGTTGGTGAGCGGCGTGCGCAGTTCGTAGGAGACGTGGTTGACGAAATCGTTGCGCAGCTTTTCGGCCGCGACGAGGGCCTGATTGCGCTCAGTCAGCGCGCGCTCGACATTGACGCCGGCGGTCACATCGAGCGTCGTCATCAGCGTCGCCCCGTCAGGCAGCGGCAGGGCGGCGCAATCGAGGATCAGCCCGTCGGCCCGTTCGATCCGCGCCGTCCGGCTTTGGCGATGGTCGGGAAGATCGACGATCATCGCCCTGAGGTCGTCGAAAAGCTCGGGCTTGCGGCACAGCGGCTTGCAGGCGCGCGCGATCTCGTCGATGTGCGGGCGGGCGCTCAAGACGGCCGGGTCGAAGCGCCAGAGCTCGGCGAAGGCCGGATTGAACAGCTTCATGCGCCCGTCGGCGCCGAACGCCGCCACGCCCTCCTTGAGCGCGTCGAGCGTCTCGCCCTGCACGTGGGTGAGCGCGTTGACCTGCGAGGCGAGCGCGTAGCTCTGCGTGGCGTCGTCGTAGAGATAGGTGACGCCGCCTTTCGGATTGGGGGCGGTGACGACGCGCAGCGCCCTGCCGTCAGGCAGATGCCAGACGGTCTCGCTTGGCTCGATCGCGCGATAGGCGTTCAATTGCTGCGCCTTCCAGGCGGGAAAGTCGACCTGCTCCGGCAGCTGCCGCTTGGCGCGGAGCAAATCGAGGATTTCGCCGTCGCTCGGCCCCTGGTCGAGGAAGGCCGGCTCGAGCGGCCAGATCTGCCGGTAGGCGGCGTTGTACAAGGTCAGCCGCTTGGACTTGTCGAAGATCGCGACCGCGGTCGACAGCCGATCGATCATGCGCGAATAGTCGTCCTCGTTGCGCTCCATCTCCGCCTTGAGCGCGGCGATTTCGGAAATGTCGCGGGCGACGCCGGCGGATCCGGCCGCCGTGCGCGCCTCGACGGCGTCGAAGGT
>JBAUXQ010000592.1:0-6202 GCA_049584355.1 Roseiarcus sp.
CGACATCTACGACGCGACGCTCGATCTCGCGCTCTGGCCCGGCGTCCTCAAACGGATATCCTGCTTCGTGCCCGGCTCCGCCACGACGCTCGAGAGCAAGGACGCGGTCAACAGCGCGGTGAACGTCCGAGCTCATCGCAAAAGCCTACGGCCTCACGCCGGCCGAGTTGCGCGTCACGCTGGCGGTGGTCGAGGTCGGCGGGGCGCCTGAAGTCGCCGAAATGCTCGGGATCGCCGCCTCGACGGTCAAGACCCATCTCGGGCGCATTTATGAGAAGACCGGCGCCGTCCGCCAGGCCGATCTGGTCAAGCTCGTCGCCGGCTTCGCAATTCCCCAGATTTCCTGATCCTTTTTCATCCTCCAATCGGAGGACGCGGCGGAAGGGAAAACGGCGCAGCCTCTGCGGGAGCCTTACGTCAGGCTTGAGGGAAGGCGTCGATGAGAGGACTCGCTTTAAGACCGTTCAAGCGGATATCTGCGGCGCTTGCGCCGCCGGCCTGGGCGACCGTCGCCGCTCTCTTGCTTGCGCCTCTCGCGCTTCCCGCACGCGCCTCGACGTTCACGCCGGGCCAGTTCGTCACTCACTCGCAGGAGGAGTACGGGACCTTTGCCCGAATCGGCGAACCCTACGATCCCCCAGTCGCCATGTTGCTGGAGGACAATTTCAACACGCTCTACGCGCCGTTCGAAGATCTGCTCCAAGTGGGCATTCCCGGCCCGGCCGGGTTCTCGATGATCTTTGACAGCGCCGACGCTGTGATCGCGTATCTGCCGGCCGGCGGCGATCCTGGTCCGCTCACCGCCGATCTGCTTGACCCCGTGACTTCCGCTTCCGGGTTTTTCGGAGGCGAAGTGGTAGCTGCGACTCTCAACGTCGATCTTTCCAATGCCGGGCTTCTCGCGCATCCGGCCAGCGTCACGTTCGGCGACCTCGTGTTCCAGGACCTCGAAGATTTGGTCGGATCGCCATTCGTCACAGGAATCGATTCGAATATCGCGGACTTGGACGGCACGCCAGTCCATGAAGTGCTCTCCGAGGCCAACCTGGCGCTCGGCGGGCTCGCAGGTCAGGTCAGCGCGGCCGACTTGGCGACCGCCTTGTACGTCGCAAACTATGCCTTCCAGGACGGGTTGCTGCCCAGCGCAACCTTCGTGAACGGCGACGTATTCGTTCCCTCCTCCTATCTCACGTTTCCGGCGTCGACCACGCCCGCGGCCCCGGAGCCCTCGACCTGGGCGATGCTGCTCATCGGCTTCGCCGGTCTTGGCTTCGCCGGCTGGCGCTCCTCCCGAAGAGGCGCGCGCCTCGCGGACTGAAACGGGCGGCAAGGAAGCGCGGGCGAACGCCCCGCCGAACCAGGAGTGCGCCCGATGTGCAGATATGAGAGGCCGTCTGATTTTTCCGGCCCTGGCCAATTTGGCGGGCGCGGTCTGTCGAGAAGGTCCGGCGTCAGGGCGATGCTTCTGGCGCTGCTCGTCGCTTACGGCCTGGGCTTCGTTGTTCTCCGCCCGCTCGTCCAGGCGAGTGCGGCCAGGAGCGCAGCCGAGGGCAACGACCCGATGGCGTTCGTTGGGCCTTGAGCATACCAGTCAAATGGCGGTTAGGCGCGACCCGGCGGAATCCGAGCTACGCGGCGCGGGCGAAGCGCACGGCGAGACCCGTCGCCGTCACGCGCTGGAGTACAACGCCGCCGATGTCGCCGCCGTTACAGCCGTCGACTTCGAACCGCACGTCGACGACCGCGTCGGCGCCGTATTCCTCGGCTTCGCGGGTCAAGGCTTCGATTGCGGTCTGACGGTCGGCTTCGGCCCCCGGATCGCCCGCGGCGCGCCACTGCGTCGCCGCTCGGATGCGGCCAATCGCGGTCATCGGCCGGCCGCCGTCGAGGTCACTCGAAAAGCTCATGTACATAAGGTTCAAGTCCGTATGCTGAAGCGCAGACTCCATAGCGCATCCGGCCTTTCCAGGCCGTTAACAAGCCGTTACGGCTTGGAAATTCGCTCGGGCTTCCTTAACGGCCCCAAGCATCGCGCCTCTGCGTGACGCAAAGCGCGGCGCCGGAGAGGCGCCGCTCCCTTGTTGGCGCGAAAGCTAGCCTCTATTCGGCGGTCGCGGCCGGCTCCGCAGCGGGCGCCTTTTCGAGGTCGGCGCCGGTCTGCTGGTCGACGACGCGCATCGACAGCTTGACCTTGCCGCGATCGTCATGGCCCAGGACCTTGACCTTGACCCGGTCGCCTTCCTTGACGACGTCGGTCGTCTTGTTGACCCGCGCCTTGGCGAGTTGCGAAATGTGGACGAGGCCGTCCTTCGATCCGAAGAAATTGTCGAAGGCGCCGAACTCGACCGTCTTGACCACCGTTCCGTCGTAAATCTGGCCGACTTCCGGCTCCGAGGCGATCGACTTGATCCAGTTGACCGCCGCCTTGATCTTCGCGCCGTCGCTCGAGGCGATCTTCACCGTGCCATCGTCCTCGATGTTGATCTTGGCCCCGGTCTTTTCCACGATCTCGCGGATCACCTTGCCGCCGGTGCCGATCACCTCGCGGATCTTGTCGGTCGGAATCTTCATGGTCTCGATGCGCGGCGCAAACTCGCCGAGCTCAGCCCTGGCGCCGGTGATCGCCTTGCTCATCTCGCCGAGGATATGCATGCGGCCGTCGCGCGCCTGGGCGAGCGCCTGGCCCATGATCTCCTCGGTGATGCCGGCGACCTTGATGTCCATCTGCAGCGAAGTGACGCCTTCGCCAGTGCCGGCGACCTTGAAATCCATGTCGCCGAGATGGTCCTCGTCGCCGAGAATGTCGCTGAGCACGGCGAAGCGCGAGCCCTCGAGAATGAGGCCCATCGCGATGCCCGCGATCGGGCGCTTGAGCGGCACGCCCGCATCCATCAGCGCCAGCGACGAGCCGCAGACGGTGGCCATCGACGACGACCCGTTCGACTCGGTGATCTCCGAGACGACGCGGATCGTGTAGGGGAACTCGGCTGCGGTCGGGAGCATTGGATGGATCGCTCGCCAGGCGAGCTTGCCGTGGCCGATCTCGCGCCGGCCGGGCGAGCCCATGCGGCCGGTCTCGCCAACCGAATAGGGCGGGAAGTTGTAGTGGAGCAGGAACCGCTCCTTGTAGGTGCCGTCGAGGGAATCGACATATTGCTCGTCCTCGCCGGTGCCCAGCGTCGCGACCGCGAGCGCCTGGGTTTCGCCGCGGGTGAACAAAGCCGAGCCGTGGGTGCGGGGCAAGACGCCGACCTGCGCCTGGATCGGCCGCACGGTGGTCAGATCGCGCCCGTCGATGCGGCGCTTATGGTCGAGAATGTTCCAGCGCACGACCTTGGCCTGGGCGTTGTGGAACGCCTCGGCGATCTCATCGAGCGGGAATTTTGGCTCCGCGCCCTCCGGCGCGAGCGCCGTCATCACCTTGGCCTTGACCGCGTCCACGGCCGCGTATCGCTCCTGTTTCTGGGTGAGCGCGTAAGCCGCGCGCAGATCGGCCTCGGCGACCTCCATGACCGCCTTTTCGACCGCCGAACGATCGTGCGCGGTGAGCTCCCTGGGCTCCTTGGCGGCCTTTTCAGCGAGGCGGATGATCGCCTGGATGACCGGCTGGAATCCGGCGTGGCCGGCCATCACCGCTTTCAGCATGATCTCCTCGGACAGCTCCTGGGCTTCCGATTCGACCATCAGCACCGCGTCCGCGGTGCCGGCCACGACCAGATCGAGCGAAGAGTCCTTCATCTCCTCGACCGTCGCGTTCACCCTGACTTCGCCCTTGATGACGCCGACTCGCGCCGCCCCGATCGGACCCATGAACGGCACGCCGGAGAGGGTGAGCGCGGCCGAGGAGGCGATCATCGCCAGAATGTCCGAGTCGGTCTCGAGGTCGTAGGAAAAGACCGTGGCGATCACCTGAGTGTCGCAACGGAAGTCCTCCGGAAACAGCGGCCGGATCGGCCGGTCGATGAGGCGGGAGGTCAGCGTTTCGCGGTCCGAGGGGCGCCCCTCGCGCTTGAGATAGCCGCCGGGAATGCGTCCGGCGGCGAACGCCTTCTCCTGGTAGTGGACGGTCAAGGGAAAAAAGTCCTGGCCGGCCTTCGGCTGCTTGGCGGCGACGACCGTCGCCAGCACCGTGGTTTCGCCCCAGGTGGCGAACACCGCTCCGTCGGCCTGGCGGGCCAGGCGGCCGGTTTCGAGCACGAGCCGGCGTCCGCACCAGTCGAGTTCTTCGCGTTCAATGTTAAACATCTTTCTTCATCCTGCATGAGTTGAGGATGCGAAAGCCTGCGGCCCATGCCGCCCGTAACTCGGGCTCGTCATCGGCAAGACGGCGAGTGGCTGGGCGAACGCCAGCCACTCGCGATCCTGCCATGACGCCAGGCTCTCGCATTGGATTTACGGGCGCCGGCCGACGCCGCCGTCCGGTTATGTGGTCGAGACGCACGTACAGCGGCGCCCCGTTCGCGTTGAGGTCGCCTTCAGCGGCGGATACCCAGACGCTCGATGAGGGTCTTATAGCGTTGTTCGTCCTGCTTCTTGACGTAATCGAGCAGCGTTCGCCGCTGCGACACCATCTTGAGCAGGCCGCGGCGGGAATGATTGTCCTTGACGTGGGTCTTGAAGTGACCGGTCAGGTTGGCGATGCGCTCGGTGAGAATCGCTACCTGGACCTCAGGCGACCCGGTGTCGCCGACTTTCAAAGCATATTGATTGATGAGCGCGCTCTTGCGCTCGGTGGTGATCGACATCGGATTTTTCCCTAAATCTGCGGCGAGCCAAAGCCAGCCTCATCATTCCAAAAGCGGCCGAACCGGGATGTCGTCCAGGTCGGTCGCGACGCTGCTCCCCGCGCGCTTCGAACGATCGCGGATCGCGCGCTTATACAGATTTTCAGCCGTGGCGCCAGCAAAAATGTCGGAGGGGTTCCCCGCGATTTTGACCAGGGGCGTGGCTTCGCTATCTGGAGCCGCGCAAATCTTGGTCCGCGCGGGCGAGCCTCCCGTCGAGCGTGACAAGCTCGGCGCCGCGCGCGCGGGCGAGCCAAAGGTAGCTTGCGTCGTAAAGCGTGAGCTTCGTTCGTTCCGCCAGGACGATGGCCGCGTCGAGATTGACCGTCTCGAGCGAGATTGAAAGCGCGTCGAGCAAAGAAAAGGCTTCGAGCAACGCTTGTCGCTCGGCGGGGGCGGCGCGGATTTTCTTTGAACACGCGTTCGCGACTTCGTACCCAATGAGGCTTGGGGCGCGGAGCGTCGCGTCGCGCAGCCGGGGGACGATCTCTTCGCGCGTTAGCTCGTTGAACAGCAACGCGACAACCGCGGACGCATCGACAACCTTATCGGTCACGGTCTTCGCGGATCAGCCGCGCCGCTTCGTCCCGCCTTGGGAGACCGAGCCCGCTCACTCTGGCGACGATTTCGTCAATCGTGAGAGGGCGCGGCGTCCCGATCGCCTCGTCGATCAACGCCCTCAATTCGCCCTGGAGCGACCGGTGGTTGGTCCTGGCGCGTTCGCGCAGCCGCCTCACCTGGTCTTCGGGTACGCCTTTGATTGAAAGGTCCATGGCTACACTCAAAATGGTGCATCAATGAAGCATTTTCGGAGCAGAATAGCAACCAGAACTCATTCGCTTTGGGCGGCGCGGCGCCGGAGCGCACAGTTGCCGCCAGTGGCGGAAGCGCTTACCAAGCTCCCGATCCTGTCCCCCAAAGCCCCATGCCGACCTCGCCGGAAGACCTCATCGCCTATCTCGCCGGCCTCGGAATCGAGGCCGAAACCGTCGAGCATCCGCCGCTCCATACTGTCGAGGATTCGCAGGCGTTGCGCGGCGACATCCCCGGCGGTCACACCAAGAACCTGTTCGTCAAGGACAAGAAGGGCCAGGTGTTTCTGCTGGTCCTCGGCGAGAGGACCGCGATCGACCTCAAGCGCGTGCATGAAAAAATCGGCGCGCAGGGGCGAGTCTCCTTCGGCTCCGCCGAACTCCTCGAAGACGTGTGGGGCGTCCGGCCAGGCGCGGTCACCCCGTTCGGCGCAATCAACGACCTAGCCGGCAAGGTTCGGGTCGTCCTGGACGAAGCAATGATGCGCCATCAACGGCTCAACTTTCATCCGCTGGTCAATACCCGCACCACGGGCCTTGCGAGCGCCGACCTGGTCAAATTCCTGCGCGCCACCGGGCACGAGCCCATGGTCGTGGCGCTGGGAC
>JBAUXQ010000593.1:0-4994 GCA_049584355.1 Roseiarcus sp.
AAAACTCTGAGGTGCGCGAGGCTTATCTTGGGCAGGCGGCCCAATGACGACCTCACCCTTGCTCGAAGTCGTCGATCTGCACGCCTATTACGGCAAGAGCCACATTCTGCGTGGCGTCAGCCTCCGCGTTGATCAGGGCGAAATCGTCAGCCTGCTAGGCCGCAACGGCGTTGGGCGTTCGACCACCATCAAGGCGATCATGGGCGATGTGGCGCCCAAAGGCTCGATCCGCTTCAGAGGCGATGAGATCGCGGGTCTCAAGCCGCACCAGGCGGCGCGGCGGGGCCTCGGCTATGTTGCGGAGACTCGCGACATCTTCCCCGGCCTGACGGTAAGGCAGAATTTGCTGCTCGGCGAAAAGCCCGGGAACGCCGGCGTTTCCTGGACGATGAGCGACATGTTCCGCATCTTCCCATTGCTTGAGGAACGGGCGGATACGCCAGGCGGCGTGCTGTCGGGCGGCGAGCAGAAAATGCTGGCGATGTGCCGAACCCTGATGGGCAACCCGGACCTGGTCATGATCGACGAACCGACCGAGGGCCTCTCGCCGATGATGGTCGAATACGTCGGCCGCCTGTTGGAGGAAATCGCCAACCGCGGCGTCGCCATCCTGTTGGTTGAGCAGAAGCTCACGATCGCGTTGAAAATCAGCGACCGGCTTTATGTGATGGGCCATGGCAGGATCGTCTACGAAGGCACGCCAGCGGCGCTCAAGGCGGCGACCGACATTCGCCAGGAATGGCTCCAGGTGTGACGCTCGCGAGCGGCGCGCGATAACGCGGACCGTGGCGCTTCGCCGCAGCCGGCTTGGCGCCGGCGACCAAACGGCGCAACGTCTCGCGAGCGCGTCGACATCGATCGAGGAAAGGGGGCCGCGAATGAAAACTGCTGATTTCGTCGTCGCCAAACGGCCGATACTCAGCGCCATTGCGCGCTTCCCGGAGCTTGACTTCTCTGATTACGAGCACGGGCTGACGACCGTGCAGGAAACGCTGCAGCGGGTGCAGCAGGCCTATCTCGGCACGCAACACCGCGCTGTGATCGTGCTCGAAGGTTGGGACACGGCGGGCAAGGGCGGCGTGGTGAGGCGGCTCGGCTGGGCGCTCGATCCCCGCAGCTTCAAGGTCCACACCATCGCCGCCCCCGAAGAGCGGGAGAAATCGCTGCATTATTTGCAACGGTTCTGGGAGCGCCTGCCGCGACACGGCCAGATCGTCGCCTTCGACCGTTCCTGGTACGGCCGGGTGCTGGTCGAGCGGGTCGAGGGCTTCGCCGCCGCCGCCGAATGGCGCCGCGCCTACGAGGAGATCAACGAGTTCGAGCGCATGCTTATCGCCGACGGGGTCAAGCTGGTGAAGCTCTTCTTGCACATCACGCCCGACGAGCAATTGCGCCGGTTCAAGAACCGGCTCGCTAATCCGCTCAAGCGCTGGAAGCTCTCCTATGAGGATTTCCGTCACCGCGGACGGTGGAAGGACTACGTGACGGCGATCGAGGACATGATGGAGAAGACCTCGGCGCGCCCCGCGCCCTGGCATCTCATCCCCGCCAACGACAAACCCTTTGGTCGACTGGCGGCGCCGCGGATCATCGCCGACCGCCTGAGCAAGGGCGTCTCGCTAGAGCCCCGCCCGCTCGACCCCAAGATCATCGACGCCGCCGAGAGTCTGCTCGGCCTCCGCTTGCCCCCGCTTGAGCCGAACGGCCGCCGGCCGCCAGAATCGTCGCCGTAGGCGTGACGCGGACTCGAATTGACCTGGTCCCTCGCGCATGCCTCAATCGCGGCCATGTCGCCCGCGCTCATCGCCATCGACTGGGGATCGTCGAGCTTTCGCGCCTATCTCTTGTCCGCGGACGGCGAGGTTCTCGAGGAGATGGCGTCGGACGACGGGATCGCGAGCGTCGCGGCGGGGACCTATCCGGCGACGCTGAGGCGCCTCGTCGGGCGTTGGCTTGACGCGAACCCCACTCTGCCGGCGATCGCCTCAGGTATGGTCGGCAGTCGCCATGGCTGGCGCGAGGCGCCCTATGTCCCCTGTCCTGCCGGCGCACGCGACGTCGCGGAGCGCCTGACGGCGGTCGAGGCCGAGGGCCGGCGGGTCGTGCTCGCGCCGGGCCTGTCCTACGCGGACGGGGCCGGCGTGGACGTGATGCGGGGCGAGGAGACGGAAATCTTCGGCGTCGCCGACGCCGGCGGAAGGATCATCATGCTGCCCGGCTCGCATTCCAAATGGGCGAAGATCGAAGGCGAACGCGTCGTCGCTTTCAAGACGTTTATCACCGGCGAACTATTCGCCGCGCTGCGCGACCACACCGTCGCCGGCGCCTTCGCCAGGGCGGCGCCTGCCAAAGAGCCCGGACCGGCGTTCGCGCTCGGAATCGAGCGTGGCGCGGCGGCGGCGGGCGGCAAGACGAAGTCCGGCCTGCTCGGCCTCCTGTTCGGCGCGCGCGCGCTGCCGCTGATGGGCAAGCTTGATCCGGACGATTCGGGCGAATACCTCTCCGGCCTCCTGATCGGAGCGGAGATCGGCGAAGCGCGGCGGCTTTATCCGGGCGAAGAGCCGCATGTCGCGGGAGCCAAGGCGCTGGTGAAGCGCTACCTCGCGGCGTTCAAGGCCCTGGGGGTCAGCGCCCATGCGGCGGCGCCGCGCGCCGCGGCGCGCGGGCTTTTTCGCATCGCCCGCGATGGAGGGCTTCTGTGACGCTCAAGCTCGCTCCCACGCCGCTCGTCGCGATCCTGCGCGGCGTCAGGCCCGACGAAGCCGAGCCGATCGCCGGGGCAATTGTCGAGGCCGGCTTCGGCGCGATCGAGGTTCCGCTCAACTCGCCCGAGCCGTTCGACAGCATCGCCAGAATCGCGCTTCGCTTCGGCGAGCGGATTCTCGTCGGCGCCGGGACGGTGCTCGAGCCACATGAGGTCGATGACGTCGCCGAGGCTGGCGGGAGGCTCGTGGTCGCGCCCAACGCCGATCGCGCCGTAATCGAGCGGGCGGCGAAGCTTGGGCTCATCGTGCTGCCGGGCGTCGCCACGATGACCGAGGCGTTTGAGGCGCTGAAAGCAGGCGCGTCGGGGTTGAAGCTCTTTCCCGGCGAAGCCATTCCCCCCGAAGTCGTACGGGCGTGGCGCTCGGTTCTGCCGAAGGGGACGCCGCTCTTCCCCGTCGGCGGGGTCACGCCCGAGCGCATCGGCCCCTATCGGCGCGCGGGAGCCGACGGCTTCGGCGTCGGCTCAGCGCTCTATAAGCCGGGCGCGGGCGTCGAAGCGGTCGCGCGCGCTGCGAGGGCGTTCGTGAAGGCGTGGAACGAGGCGGACTGATTTTAGGAGATCACTCCAGGTTGGTGTGCCGCGCGCGCATCGTCTCCGAGGTCTCGCCGAAGCGGGGGCGCAGCTTCAGAATCGCGAGTTCGAAAGCGATCATCTGCGCGGTTTCGAACAGCGAGCCCATCGGCAGGACCGATAGCTTGCCGCTTTGGTCATTGGCCATCGTCTGGGCAGGAATGACCGTCATGACGTCGACGTGCTTGGCGAGGCCGCCCGCCGGCTGGGCGGTGACGAGCGCGGTACGTGCTCCCGCCTTGCGCGCGATGTCGACCAGCGTTTGCGCTGTCGGCAGATCGCCCGGCCCGGCGGAGACGATCAAGAGATCGCCGGCGCCGAGCGCCGGCGTCGTCATGTCGCCCCAGACCGCGACGTCCCGGCCCATGTGAAAGAGCCGCATGGCGAAGCCGCGCATCTGCAGGCCCTCGCGTCCGAGCCCGAAGACGACGATGCGCTTCGCCGCGACGATGGCGTCGATGAGCCCGTCGAGCGCGTTCTCCGGCATGGCGGCGAAGACGCCCGCAAGCTCGTTCAACGCGCCTTTCGACAATTGAGCCAGGCTTTCGGTCATGGGAACTACTCCGATAAACCCCTCTCCCTTCAGGAGAAGGGTTCCTTTCACACCGACCCGCGCCTGACAATGGGGCACTCGACCTTGATCTGCCGCGGCCGGCTCGTCGAGCCCGAGGCGGCGTCGAGCAGGATTTCGGCCGCGATCGAGCCCATCTCGAAATGCGGCAAGAGGACTGTGGTCAGCGGCGGATGCAGGTGCTGGGCGATTTCACGATCATCATAGCCCATGACCGCGACATCGTCCGGAATCCGAAGCCCGAGCTCATGCAGCGCCTCGTAGCAGCCGACCGCCATCAGGTCGTTGGCGCAGAAGATCGCGGTCGGCGGGCTCTTGAGGCTCATGAGCTCGCGCGCCGCCTCATAGCCGGAGATCGGCTGCCAGTTGCCCTCGCGCAGAAGGTCCGGATCGAACGGCAGGTCGGCGGTCGCGAGCGCCTGGCGATAGCCGCGCAGGCGATGGCGGGACGCCTCCATGCTCGCTTCGCCGTTGACGTAGCCGATGCGGCGATGGCCGGCGCGGATGAGAACGTCGGTCGCGGCATGGCCCCCCGCCACTTCGCCCGGCACGACCGAGGGCAGCGCGCCGTTGGCGACGTGGCAGTTCAATAGCACTGCCGGCGCCCTCGATAACGCCGCCGGCGCATCGATCAGTCGGGTGTTAATGGTCGCATAAATGAGCCCGACCACCGGCTGGGCGGTCAATTGCGCCAGCGCCGCGCTTTCCATGTCGGCGTCGCCCCGCGTCGCCATCACCATGACCGTGAGCCCGCGCTCCCACGCCTTCTCGCGCACGCCGTCGAGGCCGATGGCGGTCCAGGGGTCGGTCGAGATCTCGTCGCAGATGAAGCCGATCGAAGCCGCCGCCGCGGAGCCCGGAGCAAAACCGCGCCGCACCTGCTGATAGCCGAGCCGGGCGGCGGCCTTGATGACCCGCTCGCGCGTCTCGGCCGAGAGGCGGGCGCCGTCGGCATGGTTGAGAACAAGAGAAACCGTAGTCTGCGAGACGCGCGCTTCGCTGGCGACGTCGATCATGGTCGGCCGACGCGCGGCCGCGGCGCGGCGCCCGCGCGGTCGCTCCGCCTCGCCCGGACCCGTGCCAACA
>JBAUXQ010000594.1:0-10393 GCA_049584355.1 Roseiarcus sp.
GGATCTATGCGATCGGCGACGTGATCCGCGGGCCAATGCTCGCCCACAAGGCGGAGGACGAGGGCGTCGCCCTGGCCGAGCTGCTGGCGGGCCAGGCGGGCCACGTCAACTATGGCGTCATCCCCAATGTCGTCTATACCACCCCCGAGGTCGCTTCGGTCGGCAAGAGCGAGGAGTAACTGAAAGCCGAGGGCGTGGCCTACGCCGTCGGCAAGTTTCCGTTCACCGCCAATGGGCGGGCGCGGGCGATGCGTCACACCGACGGCTTCGTCAAGGTTCTCGCCGACGCCGCCAGCGACCGCGTGCTTGGCGGGCATATCGTCGGTTTCGGCGCGGGCGAGATGATCCACGAGATCGCGGTACTGATGGAGTTCGGCGGTTCGGCGGAAGACCTCGCCCGCACTTGTCACGCCCACCCGACGATGTCGGAAGCGGTCAAGGAGGCGGCGATGGCGGTGGCGAAGCGCGCCATCCACATTTGAGGGGGGCCCTGCTCCGATCGGTCGTTGGGGCTCGCAATTTGGGGCTCGCAATTCGAAATCAAGCGCCTCTCGCGCTTGCGGCTCTGGCTCTGGCGCTGTCGTCGACGTCCGCCCGCGCGGACCCCAACGCCCTGTGGCGGATCGTGCATGACGAATGCGTGCCCCATGTCGAAGCCGGGTTGGGACCGAAGCCTTGCGAACGCGTCGATCTTACCGGCGGCGTCGCTGAGGGCGTAGCGATCCTCAAGGACCTCGTCGGCCTTTCGCAGATGCTGGCGATTCCAACCCGGCGGATCACCGGGATTGAAGACCCGCAGATGCTCGAGCCAAATGCGCCGCCCGTCTTCGCCGACGCCTGGGGGGCCAGGGACCTCGTCGAGGCGCGGCTCGGCCGCGTGCTGCCGCGGGAAGCCATTGGGCTTGCAATCAACTCGCAATGGGCCCGCAGCCAGGACCAATTCCACGTCCATGTCGATTGCGTGGCCATCCCGGTCATAAAGGTGCTTGCCGAATACGCCTCCACGCTCGACGGCCAATGGCGCGCGATGACCGTTCCGCTTCAAGGACGGGTCTATTTCGCGCGCCGAGTGGACTCAGCCGATCTCTCCGACGTTGCGCCGCTCAAGTTGCTCGCCGACGGCGTCGAGGGCGCGCGGGCGCAGATGGGCGCCTATAGCCTCGCGGCCATCGGCGCGATCCTTGACGGAAAGCCGGACTTCATCCTGCTCGCCGACCGGTTCTCGCTCGAAGGCGGGGGCCACGCCGAGGATCTCCAGGACCATGATTGCGCGATCGCCCGTTCTGCGCCATGATTTGATCAAGTTCGCCTCGGCGGCCCGACGGGCGACCCCAAAATCATAAGCCAGGGATTGTGGCGACGCCATTGCTCAGCGTGGGCCGGCGCGGGAGTGGTTGGGCCGTTTTGGCGCGCGGCCGAGGCGACGAAGGGGAGCGGGCAAACATGCGAAAGCTATTCAGACGTCTCCTGGCGCTTGGGGCGCTGTTGGCGGCGCCGAGCTATGCCTATGCGCATGTCGAGATCAACATCGATCTATCGTCCCAGACGATGACCGTGCATTCCGGGACAGGGGAAACCTATGTCTGGCCGATATCTTCGGGCCGAGCCGGTCATGCGACGCCGCGCGGCGTTTTCAGCCCGAGAGCGCTGTACGTGATGGTCCACTCCGCCAAGTACGGCAATGCGCCAATGCCGCACTCGATCTTCTTCTATGGCCAGTACGCGATCCACGGCACGACCTCGGTCGGCAATCTCGGCCGTCCGGCGTCGCACGGCTGTGTCCGCATTTCGCCCGGCAACGCCGCGACGCTGTTCGCCATGGTTCAGCGGCAAGGGGCGGAAATCCGGATCGTCGGGTCGCCTTTCAGCGACGAAGCGCGCAGCGAACGGCGCTCCCAGTCGCCGCTCGCGTTCGCGCCGATCCGCCACACGCGGACGCTCAAAGAGTGGGCGCGCGATCCCTTGGCCCGCTGAAGCGGGCGACGGTGAGACTCCTCGCAAGCGATCAACAACGCGGCATCATGGGCAAAAATTCACGTTTCCGGGTGTCGCGTTTTCCTTTTGTTTAGGATATCAGGCCTACCGGGATCGAACCGGCGAAAGCCGTTTGAGGAGGCCTTGGGTGCTTAGACGTCAATTTATCGCCGGCGCCGCCGGCCTGATCGCTGGCTCGCTCGCGCCGCGGCTGGCGATGGCTGACGTTCCGACGGCTTTCACATTCGACATGGCGCCGCCGACCGACAGTCGCGAGAAGTTCGTGGCCTGGGGCGTGGCGCACCGCGGCGAGGATCCGAAATACCTGGGCGAGCGATTCGACCGCTTCGGCGCGATGGTTCGCAATGAAGACCTCCTCAACGATCGGCACAAGCACGCGTTTCTTTTGACGCCGCGCGAGAAGTTCGTGTTGCAACAGAATCTCGGGCGCGCCTATGAGCACGCCTTTCTCGACATCGGCTTCGGGGTCACGATTTCAGGCCCCCATATCGTCGGCCGGATGACGTCGAACATCGATCCCAAGGTCGGGGAGAGGGTGCTGGAGATCGGCACCGGCTCCGGCTACCAGTCCGCGTATCTATCGCACCTGACCGACCAGGTTTACACGATCGAGATCATCAAGCCGCTAGCTGATCGCACGCGGTCGATCTACGACCAGCTCATCAAGGACGGCTACGCGGAATTCGGGGTCATCAAAAGCAAGGCCGCCGACGGCTATTATGGATGGGAAGAGGCGGCGCCGTTCGACAAGATCATCGTCACCTGCGGCATCGACCACGTTCCCCCGCCGCTGCTTCAGCAGCTGAAGCCCGGCGGAATCATGGTCATTCCGGTCGGGCCCCCCGGCGCGCAGCGCGTCTTGAAAGTCATCAAGAACCAAGGCGCGGACGGCGAAATGACAGTCGCGCGATCGGACATCTATGGCGGCCGGATTGTGCCCTTCGTTCCGTTCACCAAGCTTGAAGGCGAGCAGATCGTCGGCACGCACAACAACTAGCAGCGATTTGACCCAGATTCGTCTCGGCCGCGACGGCGACCTCAACCCTGAGGGCGTCCGGGCCGCGCCTCACCGGCCGCTCAAAGACGATATGAACGACGCGAGCAAACTCCCGGCCGCCGACATCCTCGACGCGGAGGCGCAGTTCGACGCGGAGCCCGTTCCGGGCTCGCGCCTAGGGCTCTACCTCGCCGTCGGTCTGGGCGCGGGCGCGGTGATTGCGCTGCAGATCGATGTCATGCGCGTCTTTTCCGTCGGCAGCTGGGCGCATTTCGGCTCGCTGGTGGTGAGCCTGGCGATGCTCGGATTCGGCTTGGCGAGCGCGACGATGACCGTCGCCAAGGACTGGTTCGCGCGCCGCTGGCGCGGCGCCGCCACGTTTTCGCTTGCTCTGTTCGGGCCGCTCGCGGTCGGCGCCAACCTTTATGTGCAGCATCTCGGCTTCAACGCCATCTTCCTGGTGTCAGACCCGGCGCAAAAGTGGAAGTTGTTGCAGATTTTTCTCGCCGAGCTGACGCCGTTCCTGGCCGGCGCGTTCTTTCTCGGGTGCGTTTTCCTCAGGAGCAATCGCACATTCGGGCGGGTCTATTTCGCCGATCTTGCCGGAGCGGGGCTCTGCGGGCTCGTCGTCCTATTGGCGATGTACGTGTTCACGCCCGCCAATTTGATCGTCGCGCCGTTGGCGTTGTGGTTCGCGGCCTGTCTGGCCTGGACGTTCGGCCCCGGCGGACGGGTCATGCTCGTTCCATTTGTCGCCGCCGGCGTGGTCGCGTTCGCCGGCCATTTCGTCGCGCCGCAGATGTTTGGCCTGAAGACGCTGGCCGTCAACGACTACAAGGGCGTCGCCTACGCGCGCAAATTTCCGGACGCGAAAAAAGTCTACGAGAGCGCTTCCCCGTTCGGCTTTCTCGAGGCGTACTCGAGCTCCTATCTGCATTTTGCGCCTGGCCTGTCCGACAACGCCGGCTTCACCCTGCCGACGATGCCGGTCAACGCCTATCTCGGCCTCTATATCGACGGCGACGGTCCGATCGGCATCATGCGCGACCTGACTGACAAGGAGACGGCGTACTTCCACTTCCTGCCGATGGTCTACCCTTATGTCATCAAGTCGGCGCCGAAGACTTTCATCGTTCAGTTCGGCGGCGGTATCTCGACCGAGGTGGCGCTGCACTCCGGCGCCCAGGACGTGACGGTCGCCGAGGGCAACCGCGCCGTGCTCGAGGCGTTTCACGACGACGTCATCCGCAACTTCACCGGCGACATCCTGTCCAAGGTCCGCGTCATTGGCTACGAGGGCCGTCATTTCCTGGCGCAAACCACCGAGCGCTTCGACGTCATCGATCTCTCTCTTGCGGATTCGGTCGGCCTCTCCAACCCTGGCGGCTTCGCCATCGTCGAGAAGTTCTCCTATACGAAGGAGGCGATGGAGACCTACATGCGCGCGCTGGCTCCCGGCGGCGTGCTGTCGGTCACGCTCTGGAATAAGGAGGAGCCGCCGAAGTCGGTCTTGAAGCTCTATGCGACGATGGCCACGGCGGCGCGCGAGGTCGATCCCGCGCATATGGCGAATTCCTTCTTCGTCGCCTCGTCCTACCTCTCGACGGCGACCGTGCTTTATAAGAATGGCGGGTTTACGCCCGACGAGATCGAGAAGCTGCGCGCTCACACGCGCGCGATGTCGTTCGACGAAATCTATTCCCCTGGCTTCTTCTACGATTCGTCGCAGACAGACAGCACGCTCGCTGGCTATGTCGAGCAGATTTTCGCCGGCGCGGCTGGCGGCCCGCCGGCCGCAGAGCCGTCGGAGGTCGCCGACGCGAACGCTCCGGGCGGTCAGGACGCCGACGCGCCTCCTTCAGGCAAGCCTGACGATGGCGTTCTGCCGGCCACCGTCATGGGCCGGCTCGCTTGGCACGCGCTCGTCGCCGGCCAATGGCCGCAGATCGCGGATCGCTATGTGTTCAATACGCGCGCGCTCACCAACGATGCGCCTTACTTCGCCGCTTATGTGAAAACCGCTGACCTGCCGCGCGTGCTCGACCGGCTCGAGCTGCTGCAGGACGAGTGGGGCTATCTCCTGATCTGGGCGACGCTCGGCGTCGCTTGTCTGACCGCGACCGTGCTTCTGGTCATACCCCTGATCTGGGGCTGGAGGACCATCTTCTCGCGCTCGCGCGGCAAGCTCCTGACCGTCGTCTACTTCGCCTGTCTCGGCGCGGGCTACATCATGGTCGAAGTCGGGCTCATCGCCCATTTCGTGATGGCGCTGGGAAATCCGACCATCTCGGCCTCGGTGCTGATCACCGGCATGCTGGTGTTCTCGGGCCTCGGCGCGTTGACCTCGGAACGCGCCTTGCCCCACATGCGGACGGTCATGCCGGTTCTGTTCGTCGCCGTCGCGGCGCTCTTGATCCTCTATGGATTGTTTCTGGGCCGGGCGCTCGACGCGATCGGCGCCATCCCCTATGCGGCGCGTCTCCTGTGCTCCTTCCTTCTGATCGCGCCGCCCGCCTACCTCATGGGCTTCCCGATGCCAGTGGCGATGACGACGCTTGGGCGTCTCGGCAAGGATCACATGTTCGTCTGGGCGTGGGGCGTCAACGGCTGCTTCTCGGTGATTGGGGCCGCGGCCGCGCCCGTTATCGCGACCAATTTCGGCCTTGCAGCGGTGATCGAGGTCGCCGGCCTCGCTTACCTGTTGGCGATTCCCGCCTTCTATGGCGTCATCGCTGGCGACCGGGTTCAGGGTCCGGAGCAAGTCGAAGCGCGAGCCTGAAAAGCGAGGCGATCCTTCGCTCCCAGCCGGGCGCCGTTTCGTCGGGCATATGGCCAGAACTGACAATGAGACGACATATAACAATTTTGCAACGAATTGACGACGACGTGAGCGATCTCCGGGCGCTCACGAAAAATTCATAATTGCCAAGCCCTTAAACGCCAAGACGAACATGGTTCGAGTCAGCGCCAAAGTCGAACGCGGCAATCAACGCAACGCGGCGAGTCGACGACGCGAATATTTTCGCTCGACGGGTTGCAACCGCATCGCGATCTTGTCCTTCGAATCAAGCCCTTGCATAAAGACATATGTTAATTGTTCAAACTTGTCCCCCGTTCGCCGCCCTTGCGTCGCTTTCTGTCGTGAAGCGATTGTTGCGCGGTCGCACGAGCCGTGCCATAGTTCTTGACGACGCCAAGCAATGAGAGAAAAATTGGTTGCGGGTAGCGTGTATGGGCGGGCGGGGCGTAAGTAGACAAAAAGAATAGACGCTCCAGTAAGAGCGGCGAGACAGGGGCGGTCGCAAACAGGTTCGGGCACGAAGTTTAGGGCCAGGTTTTTTTGGCCCATTTTCACGAATAGATTGAATCCACACAGAATTCCGTAGTGCGGGCTGCGGAGGGAGAGGCAATGTCTTATCAAAACTTCGCTGGATATGCTGGAGATCTGCTTGCGGTCGACGCCTATGCTCTGCTTGAGGGCGATGCGTCCGCGGTTTTGATCGACGTCCGGACCAAGGCGGAGTGGGCTTACGTCGGCACGCCCGACATTCATGCGCTCGGCAAGACGCCGTTGTTCCTGGAATGGCAGACCTATCCTTCGATGGCGGTCGACGCCGATTTCGCCGCCCGTCTCGAGGCGCTCTTCCAGTCCGGGGGGGTCGAGCGCGGCGCGTCGCTGGTGTTCCTGTGCCGTTCGGGCGCGCGGTCGCGGCAGGCCGCAATCGCGATGACGAGCGCGGGGTGGGGGCCCTGTTTCAATGTCTCGGATGGATTCGAGGGTCCACTGGACGATTCGCGCCGAAGAGGCGGCGCCGGCGGTTGGAAGGCAGGCGGGTTGCCCTGGGCGCAGACCTAAAACGTCAAGCGCCTCTCGTTCCTCGGCATCGCCGCATTTTCGGCTGTCCACCTTCACGTCCGGGCTACATTCATGGATATTTTTGACGAAACCGATCTGGATCGCGTCGACCAAGGCGGATTCGGCGGTCCGCCGCTCAACGAGGCATGGCGGCGCTGCTGCGCGCGCCTGCGGGCGGAACTCGGCGACGACGTCTTCAACAGCTGGTTCGGGCGCCTGGCGCTGGTGTCGGTCGGATCGGGCCAGGCTCGGCTTTCCGTGCCGACGAAGTTCCTCAAGAGTTGGATCGACACGCATTATGTCGGGCATATCTCGGTGGCGCTCAACGCCGAATTTGGTCCGGTGGTGCAAATCCTCATATTCGTCCGCTGTTCCGCGCCTCTCGAGCCGGCAAAAAATCCGCCGACCGAAAGCGTCACCTCCGCCAAGGCGGCCCCCAAGTCGCCCGAGCCGGGCGGCGATCGGGGGCCAGCCGAACGCCGCTCGGCCAGCCGACCGTCGGCGGCGCCGACGTTTGGTGATGCCTTGACCGGCTCTCCACTCGACAAGCGGCTGACCTTCTCGACCTTCCAGGTCGGGCGGTCGAACGAACTCGCCTTTCACGCCGCCAAGCGCGTGGCCGATCACAACAGGGGCGGGACGCCCGCCTTTTGTCCGCTCTACGTCCATTCGGCGGTCGGTCTCGGCAAGACCCATCTCCTCCAGGGGGTCGCGCATACCGCCGCGAGCCAAGGGCGCTCGGTCATCTATCTGACCGCCGAGCGGTTCATGTACGGTTTCGTCGCCGCGCTCCAAGCCCAGACCTCGATCGCCTTCAAGGAGCGGCTGAGGACGATCGACCTCCTCATTTTCGACGACGCGCAGTTCCTGCAGGGAAAGGCGATCCAGGCCGAATTCGGTCATGCGCTGAATGCCCTGCTCGACGCCGGGCGCGAGGTGATCGTGGCCGCCGACCGCCCTCCGAACGATCTGGAATCGCTCGACGAGCGTGTCCGCTCGCGGCTCGGCGTCGGCCTTTGCGTCGAGATCGGCGTGCTCGACGAGCCGTTGCGGCTGAAGATTCTGGAGGCGCGGGTCGCGGCCGCGCGCATGGTCGAGCCCCACTTCGAGGTTTCGCCGACCGTGCTCGCCTTTGTCGCGCGCTCGATTCGCTCGAACGGCCGCGACCTCGAAGGCGCCGTCAACCGGCTCAGGGCGCATTGCACGCCGACCAGCCCGCCGCTGACGGTGGAGACGGCGGAAGCGGCCATCCGCGACCTCATCCGCACCCACGAGCCCAAACGGGTAAAGATCGAGGATATCCAGAAGCTGGTCGCGAGCCACTACAGCGTCTCGCGCGCCGACATTCTCTCCTCGCGCCGCACCGCGGCCGTGGTCAAGCCGCGCCAGGTGGCGATGTTCCTCGCCAAGATGCTCACCCCGCGCTCCCTGCCGGAAATCGGGCGGCGCTTCGGCGGCCGCGACCATACCACCGTATTGCACGCGGTGCGCAAGATCGAGGCGCTGCTGCAGAACGACCCGACTTTGCGCGACACGCTTGAGCTTTTGAAACGGATGCTGCAAGATTGAGCGAACGTTGTGCGGCGCCCAGTCTGATAAACGCATGGACGGGCCGTTTCCGAGCGGCGCAAGCCGGCGACGGCGCCGGACGCCGGTCCGCAGCGGCCCCAGTTGACGATGGTTGTTTATAAGATCGTCGCTGCCGACGAATGGCGCGAGGCCGAGGCGGCCGGCGTCTTCGCCGGCGCGGCGATCGATCGCGCCGACGGCTTCATCCATTTTTCGACCGCCGGGCAGGCTCCGGAGACGGCGGCCAAATGGTTCGCCGGCCGAGAGGATTTGACCTTGGCCGCAGTCGACGCGGAAGCCTTGGGCGCGGACCTGCGCTGGGAGCCCTCGCGGGGCGGGGCGCTGTTTCCCCACCTCTACGCCGCCCTGCCGATGAGCGCCGTCGTCTGGTCGCGTCCGCTGCGGCTCGGACCCGACGGGCGCCACGTTTTCGGGAGTCTCGAGGCATGAGGCTCGCCAAAGTCGCAGGTCCCGTTCTCAAGCGTCTGCCGGCGGAGACGGCGCATCGCGCGGCGATCAACGCACTCAAGATCGCCCCGCCGTCGAAGACGCCGCCCGCCGATCCGCGGCTTGCGGTCGAGATCCTGGGATTGCGATTTCCCAATCCGCTCGGGCTTGCCGCCGGCTTCGACAAGAACGCCGAAGTCCCGGGCGCGATGCTGAAGCTCGGCTTCGGCTTCGTCGAGGTCGGCACGCTGACGCCGCAGCCGCAGGACGGCAGCGCCCGGCCGCGCTTGTTTCGCTTGCGGGAGGACGCGGCCGTCATCAACCGCTTGGGCTTCAACAACGACGGCTTCGAGCGGGCGCGGGCGCGCCTCTTGCGCCAGTCGTCCGGCGGCGCGATAGGGGTGATCGGCGTCAACATCGGCGCCAACCGGGACGCGGCCGACCGGGTCGAGGACTATGTGCTCGGCGTCAAGACCTTCGCCGCGCTTGCCGACTATCTGGCGCTCAACATTTCGTCGCCGAACACGCCCGGCTTGCGCGACCTGCAGCGGCGCGATGCGCTTGACGACTTGATCCTGCGGGTGGTCGCCGCGCGCGACGAGACCGAGCCCCGCCGGCCGCTGCTCATCAAGATCGCGCCTGATCTCGACGCCCGCGGGCTCGAAGACATCGTCGCCACGGCGCTCGCGCATCGCATCGACGGGCTGATCGTCTCCAACACCACTGTCGCCCGGCCCGCCTCGCTGAGCTCGAGGAACCGCGCAGAGTCCGGGGGCCTGTCCGGCCGGCCGCTGTTCGAGCCGTCGACGAGGCTTCTCGCCCGCGCCTATCTCCTCACCGGCGGGGCGATGCCGCTGATCGGCTGCGGCGGGGTCGAAGACGCCCGGACCGCGCTCGCCAAGATCGAAGCCGGCGCGAATCTGGTGCAGCTCTATACCGGTCTCGCGCTGAAGGGCGCCGGCGTCGTCGAAGAAATCCTCGACGGCCTCGAGCGCGCGGTTGCGGAGCGCGGCTTGGCGCGGATCGGCGAACTGGTCGGCGCCCGCGCCAGCGCCTGGGCGGAACGGGAACCGGCGGGCGAGGTCGAGGACCGGCGCTCGGGGGCTTGATCGCGGAACAATTCCCAAGCCGCCGCCAAATCTAGCCAAATCCAGCAAAGCCAGCCAGCGCTCCATCCAAATCCTGCCAAGAAAAGAGCTTGAATTTCCTTGGATTCTCTTGTCTGAAATGAGCCTTTTCAACGGGTTGTCGTGACCCCCTGGGCCAAAAAAGTTTTGGGTGCTCAGGCGTCCATAAAGCAACCAGGACCTTCATCTTCGCATGCGGACATTCCCTGACATCGGTCATGATGGAGGGACTGTATCACGGATCTTGTTTTTCCGAAAGGAAATGTCGGTTCTACTGTCGGTAGCACACGATATGTCCGGTTTAGGTAGCGCGCGATCTGTCCGGTAGGTCTGGCCCTTTTTTGGAGGGGTTGGGATGCGCCGGACGGAGGCCCTTCAGGGGGTGCGCATGGCGGTGTTTTT